>NZ_DASYZI010000097.1:0-8536 GCF_035946395.1 Actinocrinis sp. | reverse complement strand
CTTCGAAAGCGGCGTGGCAACCCCGTGGTCGCTGAGCGCGGGCGTGCTGAACAACAGCACTGCCGAGCCGGCGCACTCCGGTAGCTGGGACGCCTGGCTCGACGGCTACGGCACCACCCACACCGACACCGCCTCGCAGTCAGTGAGCATCCCGTCAACCTGCAAGAACGCGACCTTCTCGTTCTGGCTGCACATCGACACCGCGGAAACCACCACCACGACCGCCTACGACACCCTCAAGGTGCAGGTGCTCAACAGCTCCGGCTCCGTCGTGAGCACGCTGGCGACGTACTCGAACCTGAACCACATCAGCGGGTACGCACAGCACAGCTTCAACCTGGCCTCGTTCATCGGCCAGACCATCACCCTGAAGTTCACCGGCAGCGAGGACGTCTCCCTCCAGACCTCCTTCGTGCTCGACGACAACGCGCTCAACGTCTCCTGACGTTCTAGCGCAGCTCGTCCAGCCGCGGTGAGCGGCAAATGGGCGGGGCGGGACCGTGGTCCCGCCCCGCCTTCTTCTTTGTGTCGCATGCTTGACGAGCTTCTGGTTTAAGAGTTTAATCACAACTCGAAATAAGCCAGGCCCGGAGGACGTCCGCAGGTGCGGCGTGGTGCGTCCCGGGGCCGGTTTCAGCCGCTCGGCGCGGCGGTCACGGTTCCGCCGGACCATCAGGGTCCGGCGGCCGCACACCCTGGACGGGGCACGAGCCGCGTCCAGAAAGGCAGCGCCGACGATGGCCTCTGAGCGCCAGACCGCGATCCGCGCACGGTGTCCGCACACCGCGGCTTCGGATGATGCGATTTCTCCCGTGCCCGTGCCCGGCCTCGCCCGGCCGGGCAGGCCGTCGTCTTCTCGCTGAGTCCGGGCACACGACCGCCCGTGCCGGGGCGGCCGTGTGCCCACCGCCGACGCGACACCGTCGCGACAGAACTCTGAGAAACCAGGGGAACTCCCGATGCGACATTCAGCCCCACCGCGCTCCGCCGACCCGCACCGCCGGCCGAGCCGCTCTCTGATCGCCGCCTTCGCGGCGGCCGCCGTCGCCGCGGCGCTGGGCCTCGTGGGCGCGACCGGCGTCCTCGCCGCGCCCGCGCACGCGGCCGACGTGACGGCCACCGGCCAGATCACCGGCTACCAGGGCCTGTGCCTGGACGTGCGCGGGGCGAACAGCGCCGACGGCACGCCGGTCCAGGTTTACACCTGCAACGGCACCAACGCGCAGTCCTGGACCGTGGACAGCACGAACAACACCGTGCAGGCGCTCGGCAAGTGCCTGGACGTGACCGCCGCCGGAACCGCCAACGGCACCCTCGTGCAGCTGTACACCTGCAACGGCACCGGAGCCCAGGTCTGGCAGCCCCAGTCCAACGGCGAACTCGTCAACACCAACTCCGGCAGCTGTCTCGACGACACCGGCTGGGGCGGCTCCGGCACCCAGGTCCAGATCTGGGCCTGCGGCGGCGGCCAGGCGAACCAGACGTGGACGATCCCGACGCCGAGCGGCAACCCGAGCCCCAGCGCGAGCCCGACCGGCAGCACGGGCGGCGGTACGCCGAACTTCGGCTCCAACGTGCTGATCTTCGACCCGTCGATGTCGAGTTCGTCGATCCAGAGCCAGATCAACTCCGTGTACAACACCGAGCAGACCAACCAGTTCGGCACCCAGCGTTACGCCCTGCTGTTCAAGCCGGGCACGTACAACGTCGATGTGCCGGTCGGCTTCTACACGCAGGTGCTCGGCCTCGGGCAGTCGCCGACGCAGACCACGATCACCGGTGGCGGCGTGCACGCGGACGCCAACTGGAACGGCGGCAACGCGACCATCAACTTCTGGCGCGACGCGGAGAACCTGACCACCAGCCCGTCCTCAGGCGCCACCACCTGGGCCACCTCACAAGCCACCCCGCTGCGCCGGATGGACGTCAACGGCTCGCTGGCACTATCGCTCAACGGCTGGTCCTCCGGCGGCTTCATCGGCGACTCGGTCGTCACCGGCCAGGTCAACTCCGGCAGCCAACAGCAGTACATGCTGCGCAACGACCAGTTCGGCAGCTGGACCGGCTCGAACTGGAACATGGTGTTCACCGGCTCCACCGGCGTACCCGGCCAGAGTTTCCCGAACCCGCCGTACACCACGGTCTCGACCACGCCGACCATCTCGGAGAAGCCGTACCTCTACGTCGACTCCTCCGGCAACTACAACGTGTTCGTACCCGGCAACCGCGGCAACTCGCAGGGCACCAGTTGGAGCAACGGAAACACGGCCGGAACCTCGCTGCCGATCAGCTCCTTCTACCTGGCCCACCCCGGCGACAGCTCGGGCACCATCAACGCCCAGCTGTCCGCAGGCAAGAACCTGATCTTCACCCCCGGCGTCTACAACCTCGACGGCACGGTCAACGTCAACAACCCCGACACCGTCGTACTCGGCCTCGGCATGGCGACGCTGGTATCCGGCAACGGCACTGCCGCGCTCTCGGTGGCGGACGTCAACGGCGTGCGCGTCGGCGGCCTGATCATCGACGCCGGCGCGACGAACTCGCCGGTGCTGATGCAGGTCGGCCCGTCCGGTTCGAGCGCGAGCCACGCGTCCGACCCGACGGTGCTCTCCGACGTGTTCTTCCGCATCGGCGGCGCGACGGTCGGCAGGGCGACCCAGACGCTCGTGGTCGACAGCGCCAACGTGATCGGCGACGACCTGTGGCTGTGGCGAGCCGACCACGGCAACGGCGGCACGGTCGGCTGGACCACCAACACCGCCGCCAACGGCCTCGTGGTCAACGGCGCCAACGTCACGATGTACGGACTCGCCGTCGAGCACTACCAGCAGACCCAGGTCCAGTGGAACGGCAACGGCGGCAAGGACTACTTCTACCAGAGCGAAATGCCCTATGACGTGCCGGACCAGTCCTCGTGGATGAACGGCTCGGCCCGCGGCTTCGCGTCGATCGCCGTGGCCAACTCGGTGACCAGCTTCCAGGGCTACGGGCTCGGCGTGTACTGCTACTTCAGCACGAACTCGTCCGTGGTCGCCGACAATGCATTGACCTCACCCAACGTCTCCGGCGTCGGCTGGCACGACATGGTCACCGTCTCGCTCGGCGGCACCGGCACCATCAACCACGTCATCAACGGCGTCGGCAACACGGTGAACTCCGCCAGCACCGTCGCTGACCTCACCAGCTACCCGTGACAGCCGATCCGGCGGTGAGACCGGCGCGATCACTACCGAGATCCGGTACTGAGATCAGCGGCTGAAGACCGCCAGCCACGCCGCCCGTCTGCGCATGCGATCCGCATCGCGCAGACGGGCGGCGCCATTTCTACGTACTCTGCTTCTGCGTACTGCGCGTGTCTTGCGTGTTCGTCCAGACCGACTGTGGCGCGCACGCGGGAGCTACTCGTGCGCGAGCGTGTAGGCGGAGCGGATCCGCCCCGGAATCGCGCCGCGCTCGCCGACTTCGAACCCGTTGGCGCGCGCCCATTCGCGGATTTCGGCAGTGGCCTGACTGGCCGCGGTCACCACCGGCTTGGCCGCCCGGCGCGAGACGCTCTTCTTGCGGGCGCCCTTCGTCACGGAGGCGGGCCGACGGCCACCGCGCCGGGCCGGACGCTCGGTGCGCGAAACGGAGGCCGTGACCGAGTCGTCGTCGAAGACCTCTTCCACCTCGGACTCGGACTCGGCTTCGACCTCCGCCTCGGCTTCCTCGTCGTCGTCATCGTCCACGGCCGCCGTCTGCGGCACGGCCACGGGCTCGACCGGGCCGCCGTCCACGTGCGGATGCCGCACGGTGACGACCGGACCGAAGAACTCGCGCAGTTTATCCGCGCCCGCCGGCGAGAGATCGAGCTTGATCGACTGACCGGCTATGGTGACCTCACAGATCTCCACATCACGGTCCGTGCCGGTGATGTCGCACACACGTTTGAGAGCCACAGCGTTTCCTTTCTATCGTCTAATTCGCATACCTTAACGCCCTCGTCAACTGGTCAGGTTCACTGCGGTGGCTTTTTATCCGCGCCGTGGCGGCTCGCATCGCCCCAGCCCACCGGCCGTGCCGCCGCGCCACCGCGTTTCGCCGCGCGCACAGCGGGTGCCCGGCAGTTCGAAAAAGAAAACCAGAGTTCTGATTCACTTCGCCGAATTCGCAGGTAATCGCGCGGACGGCGACACGCCATGCGTCAGTCGTTCGGCGAAGAGCCAGAGGAATACTTCGTCGGATCCCGGGTTGAACGCACTTGCGAGCGCTGTCGCGACATCCGCGCCAGGTACTCGGGGTTGTGCACTGCGCATCGGGACTCTTCGAGTTTGGCCGGGGCTTCGCGTGCGACGGTAGGCTCGTCCGCCGCCGCGCGTCGGCCGACCCTGCGCCGCGCACCCTCCTGAGTTCGAAGAGCGGACATCGGGCGCCGGTCCGGCTACCCTCGCTGCGCGTCCATCACTTGTGACTTCAGGAGCCTTCGTGAACGGCAGCGCCACCAGCGCCCGCGTCGCAGACCCGTACCTGCAACAGATCACCGACCGTGTCCATGCGTATATACAGCCTGATGGCGGTTGGTGTTTGAACAACGCCGGGATCGTCATCGGGGACGATCAGGTTCTGCTGGTGGACACGGCGGCGACGGCAGCGCGTACGTTCGCATTGCGCGACGCGATCGCCTCACTGACCGACGCTCCGGTTCGCACCTTGGTCAATACGCACCATCACGGCGACCACACGCACGGCAATTTCGTATTCGCGGACACCGCGCGCATCATCGGGCACGAACTGTGCCCGGACGAGATTCGAGCGCAGGGACACATGCTCGAACAGTTGTGGCCCGCCGTCGAGTGGGGTGAGATCAAACTCACAGTGCCCACCGAAACCTTCGAGTCGAGCGCGGCGCTCGACATCGAGGGCGTCGACGCCCGGCTCGTGCACATCCCGGCGGCGCACACGACCAACGACACGGTCGTGTGGCTGCCCGCGCAGCGCGTGTTGTTCAGCGGCGATCTGATCTTCTCCGGCGGCACGCCGTTCGTCCTGATGGGCTCGCTGTCCGGATCGCTCGCCGCGCTCGGCATGCTGCGCGCCTTCGACCCGCTCGTCATCGTGCCCGGACACGGACCGGTCACCGACGCGGGCGCGATCGACGCGACCGAGCAGTACCTGACCTGGCTCACGCGGATCGCAGCCGACGCGTACGCCCGCGGCCGCAGCCCGCTCGAAGCCGCGCGGGAGGCCGATCTCAGCCCGTTCGCGCACCTGCACAACCCCGAGCGGCTGGCCGGGAATCTGCACCGCGCCTACGCGGAGATCGGCGGAGCCGCGCCGGGCGCCGAGCTCGATCTGGGTGCTGCGATTTTCGACATCGCCGGGTACGGCGACGGCACGATGCCCGAATGCCTCGCGTGAGCGAGGGCTGAACGGCAGCTGCCGGGAGCGCGCCGGTCCCCGCCGCGAGAGGTCTCGGGGCGGGGACCGGCGTTTTCGGGTGGGGCCTGTGCAGGTCGGCCAGGGCTACGCGGACTGGCCGGCCAGTCCGCGCCGCACCGGCGCGCTGACCTCGTACAGGAAGCCGGCGACCTCGCGGTAGGACGCGAAGAAGCCGACCTCGTGGTACGGAATGCCGTACTCCTGGCAGTAGTCGCGCACGATGACCCGGCAGCGGCCCAGGTTCATCTGCGGCATCGCCGGGAACAGGTGGTGTTCGATCTGGTAGTTCAGCCCGCCGTAGAACCAGTCGACGAACCAGGACGGCCGGATGTTGCGCGAGGTGAGCACCTGCCGCTCCAGCCAGGTCAGCGACTCCTCGCCGTCGCGGATCTCCATGCCCTTGTGGTTCGGGGCGAAGATCATCCCGAAGTAGACGCCGAGCACCGCCTGCTGGATGACCACGAACAGGATCGCCTTCACCGGCGAGAGCACCAGGAAGACGCTGGTGAGGAAGATCGCCGCGTGGGCGAGCAGCAGCGTGCCCTCGACGACCGGCTGCTTGAGCGTGCGGCCGGTAAGCGCCTTGTAGGCGATCCGGTGGATCTTGACCGACTCCCAGACCAGCAGTACGAAGAACAGCACGTGCTGGTAGCGCACCACGAGCTTCTGCCGGCCGCGGCGGCTCGGGTACTGCTTGATGTCGAAGATGATGGTGCGCCGGCCGATGTCCGGGTCCAGGTCCAGGTTGTTCGGGAAGCTGTGGTGCCGGTTGTGGTGGGTGACCCACCAGCCGTAGCTCACGCCGTTGATCAGGTTGGCGTGCAGCAGGCCCATGGCAGTGGCGGCCCGCTTGCCGCGGAACATCGCCTTGTGCCCGGCGTCGTGCCACATGAACGCGCTCTGCGCCCCGCTGACCCCGAGGAGCGCGGCGATCGCCAGGTTCCACCAGGAGTCGCCGATCAGGACGAAGGCGGCGAGGCCGCCCAGCAGCAGCAGGAGGTTGCGGGAGAGGGCGAAGAAGTAGGCGACCGGACGCAGATCGAGCAGCCCCGCGGCCTTGACCCGCTCGGACAACTCGGGGAAGCGTGCTCCGGCGGACGCGAAGGACGCGGCGACCGGATCGTAAAAGTCCGCGCCTTGCGTCGCCACGGCGGTGGCGACGGCGGCTTTGCGGTCCTGCATGATCGGATGTCTCCTTCGGGAATCGGGCGCTGACGGCTGCGGCCCGGCGGTGCGCCGGGCCCATTCACTCGTTCGCTCGGCGCGCTTCAGCGGTCGGCAGCACCGTCCGGGGCGATCCGGCTGAAGCCGGTGTACGGGACCAGCGCCGACGGGATCAGGACGCTGCCGTCCGCCTGCTGGTGCTGTTCGAGGATGGCGGCGAGGGTGCGCCCGATCGGCAGCCCGGAGCCGTTGAGCGTGGCCGCCGGGCTCTTGGCCCCGCCCTGGCCGCGTACCCTGATGCGGGCCCGGCGCCCCTGGAACGTGCCGCAGTCCGAGCAGGAGGAGACCTCCCGGTACTGCCCCTGGCCGGGCAGCCAGACCTCAAGGTCGTAGGTCATCCGGGCGCAGAATCCGGTGTCCCGCGCGGCCAGCAGCATCACCCGGTAGGCCAGTGCGAGGCGCTGGAGGCAGGCCTCTGCGTGGCCGACCATCGCGGTCAGTTCGTCCTGCGCGCGTTCGGGCGCGCAGATGCGTACCAGCTCCACCTTGCCGAACTCGTGCAGACGCATGACGCCGCGGGTGTCCCGGCCGTAGGAGCCGGCCTCGGCGCGGAAACAGCGCGTGTGCGCGGTCAGCGCGATCGGCAGCGCCGCGGGGTCGAGCACCTCGTCGGCGTGCAGGTTGGTCAGCGGGACCTCGGCGGTCGGGATGAGGAACAGCTCGCGGTCGCCGACACCGGTGCGGAACAGGTCCGCCTCGAACTTCGGCAGCTGGCCGGTGCCGGTCATCGTCTGCCGAGTTACCAGGGTCGGCACCGACCACTCGCGGTATCCGTGCTCTCGGGTGTGCAGGTCGAGGAAGAACGAGGCCAGCGCGCGCTCCAGTGCCGCACCGGCGTCGCGGGCGACCGAGAAGCGGGCGCCGGACAGCTTCCCGGCCCGCTTGAAATCGAGGATGCCCATGCGCTCACCGAGCGCCACGTGGTCGGCGGGTTCGAAGTCGAAGGCCGGAATCGCGCCGACCCGGCGCACCTCGACGGCATCCTGCTCGCCGCCGTCGGGGATGGCGGGGTCCGGCAGGTTGGGCACGGCGAGCAGGAAGTCGGACAGCTCGGCCTCGGCCTGCCGCTGCTCGGTCTCCAGCCGGGCGATGCGCTCCTTGAGCTGCTTCGCCGACTGGTGGCCGCCGGTCACGGCGGCGTCACGCTCACCGCGCCCGGCGCGGGCCTCGCGGGCCAGCCGGTTGGCCTCGGCGCGCAGCTTGCCGATCTGGTCGAGCGCGGCCGCCCGGCGGGACATCAGCGCGCCGAGCGTGTCGAGGTCGAGTTCGTAGCCCCGGCGGGCCAGCGCCTTGACCGCGCCGTCGCCGAGCTCCATCAGGGTCCGTGGATCGTGCACCGGGCACCTCTCCGCGCCGTCGGTCCGGGACTAGCCGAGCAGTTCGTCCAGCGCGAGCAGCGCGCGGTCGGCGTTGAGCGCCGCCTCCTCGCTGTCCGCGTCGGCGGCGATCGCGAAGAACGCCTCCATCACCGCGCCCTGCGCCGCCTCGACCGCAGTCGGTTCGGCGGCGGGTGCGCTCTCGTCCTCGGCACTCATGGCTGGCCTCCGTTGTCCGTGAATCTGTCAGTGGTCTGGCTATCAGCGGTCTGTCGATCAGTGGGCTGATGGAATGGTTCCGAGATCACAGCGCCGCGCAGGCGCGGAAGATGTGGGTGAAGCCGGTCAGGCTCGCCGGGCCCTGGAAGGCCACGTATTCCGGCAGGATCAGGCTCTGCCCCCACTTTTCCTTGTAAGCGAGCTGCGTCTGGGCTGGGTAGACCTCGGCGCCGTGCTCCCAGAGCACGTGCATGAACCAGTTGTAGGCGCGGCTGTAGCCGGGCTGCTCCCACTCGTCGCGCAGCGTCGTGAACGGCGTGAAGCCGAAGTGCAGCCAGGGCACGCCCTCCGCGCGC
>NZ_DASYZI010000096.1:0-5509 GCF_035946395.1 Actinocrinis sp. | reverse complement strand
CCAGGCGGCGTCCCCGGCGGCGGCCCCGGCGGCGGCCCAGGCGGCGTCCCCGGCGGCGGCCCCGGCGGCGCGTGCTGACTCGCGCGCATCGCGCACCAGCACCCCCGCAGCCTCAGCCGTCACCATATCCACGATCGGCGGCAGATCACGGATCGCCTGCGCCACACCAGCCGGGATACGCTCCGTGACCTGAAGCCACGCAGGTAGGTACGTGCGGATCAACCAGTCCAACGCCATGTACGAACGCGTCTCCGCATGCCCGTCACCGGCGGTGCCGAGGATCCACTTCGCGCGCTGCTCGTCCGTTGCCGCAGCCAGTTCCTCGCGGGACGCGGGAAGGAATTGCTTGAGTTCCTGTCGCTTGTCGTCGGGCAGCACGTCGTTCAAGTTGCGGCCGAACGTGCCCAGGACGGGGCAGACACATTCTGGGTGGTCGGTCCAGAGTTCGCCGGCGATGTATGAGCCCGCTTCGAGCAGGCACATTCCGTCGTCGGGTCCGGAGTGGCCGCCCTTGGCGAGGGTCAGGGCAGTGAGGTCGAGTGTGGTCATCACGGTCCTTCGGTGGTGGGGATGCCTGGCGCCGAGCAGTTCGGCGCCAGGCACAGAGGCTAGTTGCTGGCGCCGGCCGTTGCGGGAACGGGCACGGCCTTGTAGAACTCGGCGAGCTGCCTGCCGTGGTGCGCGCACACCCGGGCCTGCACGCCGTCGCCCTTGAACACGCCGTTCGGCGTCGTGGCAGCGAGCACCATCGTGGTCACCCCGGTGGACGTGCACTGCGCCAGGCTGCCGCTGAGCGGGTTGTGGGCGTGAAACACGCACGTCTCGTCACGGGCGGCCCGCGGCAGGCTGCTCGCGGCCCACGCGCCGTCGCCAGCCGTCTTGTCGAGGTACTGCTCGACCGCGGTGAGGACCTGGTGCTTCCACGGCTGGTCGCTGTCCGGGTCGAGCGTGTACTCGCGGGCGCCGGTCGCCATGTCCTCCTCGGTCACCGTGATCGCGGTCTCGCCGTCGGGGGTGATCACGGTGATGTCGCCGAAGCCGCCGGTCTCGACGGCGAATAGCGGGAAGTCGCCGTCCCACGCCCGGTAGGCGTTGCCGCCGGGGTAGGCGCCCTCGACGTCGGTGGAGAGCAGCTCCTCGATGAGACCGCTCACGCGCCAGTACACCTTGAGCTGCGCCGGGAACTGCTGGGCGAGTTCCGGGTGCTGGTGGACGACGGTCTCGACGATGACGCCGGTGTTCTTCGTGTCGGCCTGGGCGCCCGCACGGCGGACGAGGTGGCCGATCTGCAGGGGGCTGGTCATACGCGACCTCTCGGATAGGTGTCTGGTGCGTATGTTCAGCCAACCGCAGACTTGCCTACCTGTCAAGTGGCAGAGTATTGATCATCTAAGGGTCGGGAGCCGGACTCGAACCGGCCTTGTCCACCTGATCCAGCTCGTCCCACGGCGCTCGGCATCACGTGGCGTGGCTAGGGGCTGCTCCGCCTCCTGGCATATCCCGACGCGTCCAGGCTACCCGCGCGCTCGGGTCAGCCCTTCCGGATATCCACGCCGTGGCACGGCCGGCACACGGGCACCTCGGTCGGCGGGAGCTGCTTGCCGAAGAACTTGCCCCCGTCGACCTCACGCACCAGATCCTTCACACGCCAGCCGTCGCACAGGTGCGGCTCATAGATCGAGCACAGGCAGCAGCACGCCGCATCCGCCGGGATCGCGGCGAGCTTGAGCTGAGCAGTGGTCGCCTGCATCCGCTTCAGCGGACCGGCCGCGGCGTCGATCACCTCGCCGAGATCAGACACCTGCCTCTTCCTTCGGCTGGTAGGTCACGCGCATGTAGTCGTGGGTCCGGTACTCGCCCACCGGACCGCACGCACCCGGTGCTTCGACCGTGTAGCCCGCATCGGTCAGCACGCGGGTCACACGCTCGCAGCCGTAACGCCAGCCCGTAGTGGCGCGACCGAACCAATGCTCGATCCACTCGACGTACACGCAGTCCGGGTCCTCGTACGAGCACACGGCGTAGCCCGCTTGCCGCACCGGATCGGCCAACGGACTGGTCGCGAACGTGTCCATCTTGTAGGTAGGCAGCCCGGCTCTCGCGAGCACGTCGCTGATCTTGTTGACCCGCCAGCGGGCTTTCTCGGCCGGCGTCTCGTCTAGGTCAGGCATCGTGCACCTTCTCGTGTTCCCATACGGTCGCAGCGTGGTCGTCGTCGATGTGCCTGGTGAGGTGGCCGACCACGGTGGGTTCCTCGTCGCAGTCGTTGCACATGATGCAGATAACGCCGTAGCGGTATTCCAGGGTGTACCGCCCCGGCTTGAGGCTGGGCGCGCTGTCTCCGGTCGGCGTCGTCACTGGGTCACGCTGCCAGCGTGCTCGCGGGCCCACCGCGCCGCTTCCCGCTTCGCCACGCGCCGCAGCCGAGGGATGCACCACGGATGCACCCGCAGCGAGCGCCAGTAGCCCGGGAACAGGCCGCGCAGAGTCAGCCGCCGGCAGACCAGGCAGTAGCGCAGCGAACGGCCACGCAGCATCAGGACCTCTTCTCGAAGCGGATCACGATCTCGTCGTCCATGGGCAGCACCCGGATCCGGTCAGCCGACGGCTCCCACTCGACGTCGTGGCCCTCGAGCTTCCGTAGGTTGTCGATCGCCGCATCGAGCGCGAGGGACACATCGGTCCAGCATGCGCCGAGGATCCCGGCCGGGACGGTGTACTCGACGTACTCGACAGCGCGCTCGCGACGCGAGTAGGTGGCCATCAGCGTGCCGCCAGACGCCGTGCGCACGCCTGAGCCGTGTCGGGCCGCTTATGGTGGATCGGACAGCCGGAATGCAGGTAGTAGGCGGCCTGCTGGCGCGCAGGAGCTCGCCCTCGGCGCCTGCGCCGACGTCGACCGCTCAACGGGATCCAGAACCTGAGCGGCCCGATACCGAACCCCAGACCTACACCCATATCGCTTCCTCAGAATCCGTTCACATCGTCGATCACGTACTCGTTGTTATCGTTGCGGCCCACCTGCAAGCTGTAGCCACCGATCTCAGCTTGCAACTGGCCGCACGAGGAGAAGTCGACGTCAGTCTCCTTGGTGATGCGCGTCAGCTCGTCGAGCGCAGTAGCCAGTGCGCGGAGTTGGGCGGTGTCGAGCTTTAAGGGGGCGCTCATGTCGTCTTCTCCGCGTCTGGTAGCAGGCCGCGGAAGTGCGGCCAGGTCCGGTTTCTGAGTGTGCGCTGCTCGACCGCGTCGGCCCACTCGTTCAGCTTCCGCGCGGTCTCCCGGATCAGCTCCGGCTCCTCGCTGAGCGCCGCGGTGGGGAGCGCCGGCCGGAACAGGCGCTCCAGCGCGGCGTATGCCTCGTCCCTCGCGTCAGTCATCGTCTCTCCAATCCGGGTTGTAGCCGGGCTGATCAGCGTACGGGGCGGCGAGGTAGCAGAGTGTGGCGCACCTGCCAGTCGCTCCCTTCCAGTCGTAGCCGTGGCCCCCGTCGTCGCAGTAGCCGGTGTCGCCGCATTCGCGGTGCAGGTGGACGATGGCGCGCTTCGCCGCGATGTCCGCGAGCACGAATGCCGGATCGGCGTCGTGCTGCAGCAGTTGCCCGACGCGGCCGATCCGGGGCACCGTGTCGCAGCAGGCGTGCAACTGCTGTGCGACGACTTCCCAGCAGTCCCAGGTACCCGCGATCACCTGCTGCGCCAGTTCGGCCCGGCGCTGCGCCTCGTCGTACTGGACGGTCAGGAACTCGACGATGCCCAGATAGTCAGCCATCTTTCCCCCACGCCTGGTTGTAGCCCTGCCGGTACATGTACGGAGGCGCGAGGCTCACGAGGACGTTGATGCAGAGCTGGACCACAGCGGATCCCGGCGTCGCCCAGGCGAGCATCGCTGTGCAGTGGGTCAAGACTGCGCGCTTCGCCGCTACCTCAAGGAGCACCTGGGCCGGGTCGTGGCGGGCGATGTGGACGCGGTCTTCCTCGGCGGGAACGTGGGCGGCGGTGCCCGCGTTGACGCTGTCGCGCAGTTCGCCGTCCATGTCGAGGTTCTGCCAGGACAAGGACGCCTGCCGGGTGGCGCACGCGATGGCTTCGTCCTCGTCGAAGCAGCGCGTCAGGAACCCGATGATCTCCCTCTCACCCATCGACCCGCCACCCGCCTTCCCGAGTCCACACGGCGCGCTTGCCGTACGGGGACAGGAGCTGTTGCAGGATCCGGTCCGCGAGCTGGCCGGCGTCCGGGGAATGCACGCCGTTCTCCTCCTCGACCCACAGGGCCAGGAGCGCCCGCTTCGCGGCGACGTCGGCGAGCACGCGGACCGGATCCCAGTGGCCGATGTGCTCGGCGTCCGCGGCGCTGGTGAGGACGTCGCAGATCCCGCGGGGCGAGTCGCGCTCGTCGGTCAGGATGTCCACGCGCCAGCGCGGGTAGCCGCCGGGTCCGGTGAAAGTCCGGTCGACGGCGTACCAGTGCGCGGCCGTGGTGCCCACGGCGAGCTTCTCCTCCTCGTCGAACCGCGCGGTGAGGTACTCGGCCGGGTCAGTCATCGGTGTCCTCGATTCGTGAATCGCTATTCGCGTCGGGGTACTGGCGCAGCGACATCGTGGTCCAGTCGATCCACGGCGGCCGCGTATCCGATTCCAGGTGCGCACGATCGCGGTCGGCGTCGCTGAGGTACCACAGTGGGCAGCCCTTCCCGTCGGTGCGGAACCGGATGCCCTCGTTCAGCTCGAACGTGAACGAGTAACTGATCCCGCGCGGCGTGTTGGATGGGTCGATGCGGTCGGCGATGCGCCGCAGCCGCCAGCCGATGCGCTCGCGAATCCCGGTCACTTGCCGCCTTCCTTCCTGATCCAGTCCCCGCAGGCCGCGCAGACGTCGACCCAGCGGGAGACGTCGCCGCGGTGCAGGAATGCCGCTACGGCAGGTTCACCGCAGCGGCAGCAGGCCCGGCCCGGCTCGTCGGCGCGCCGGCCGATGGCCTCGCCTTCCGCCTCGTTGTGCTGGAAGGTGGCCACCGGGAGGTGGTCGACGATGCCGAGGAACCACGTCTCGACCTCGTTCGGGTTGATCAGACTCACGGGTGTCCCTAGTAGTTGAACGTCTGGCTGCTCATGTGCATGGCGAGCAGGAGCGCGGTCGCTATCAGGATCTTGAGCCCGAGCGACGCGCACCAGCGGATCGGCCGCCAGAATTCAGGGCAGTGTGCCAGGCGGCGCAGACAACGGCCAGCGACGCGAACAGCATGCACTCGTCCCAGGATCGCAGCGCGAGCCCGGCGACGACTGCTACACCGGTCCAGGTGAGCGCCATAGCTCGTAACACGTGTTTCCACATCGGGCACCTTCCTTCGCGCAGGTAGGCCGGTTAGGGCGAGGAGGTCGACGGGTTCGGGGCCACGTCGCAGACGAGGTGCACCTTGCCGTCGCTGTACGTGATGTTGACGCAGCCCGGGTCGTTGGGCACGGTCGCCGTGCTGACCGGCGTCGGCGTCACGATAGGCGGCGTGGGTGTC
>NZ_DASYZI010000095.1:0-6584 GCF_035946395.1 Actinocrinis sp. | reverse complement strand
GGCGAGTGGGCGCATGGTTGCGGCGTGGTCGGGGTCGAGGCGTCCGACCAGTCGGATGCGCAGTCCGGGTCGTGATGCGAGCTGGCGCAGGTTGGCGGTGTGTGCGAGTTCCGGGTGGGCGTCGGCCGGGATGAGGCGGATCGGCGTGCCGGATGTCAGTTCACGTACGAGCAGGTGATCGCCTTGGCCCGCGAGGATTTCCACGTCGCAGGCCACGAGCTCGCGGGTGGCGTCGGTGCGTGCCTCGTCGTCTGCGGGTGTGACGGTGAGGCGTTGGGCTGCGAGGTGCGCGAGCGGGTGTTCGAGTAGCGCGGCGATGGGTCCTGCGGACCACGGTAGCCCGGCGAGGGGCGTGGCCCTGACCGAGTTGCCGGAGCCGAGGCGGCCGTCGGGGGACACGGTCGCGCCGCTGATCAGCAGCCCGCCGCGGGCGAGTTGCTCGTGGTCGAGGGTGGCGGCTCCGATGGTGACCGGTGCGTTGGCGGCGGCGCGGGCGCGGGCTGGGGTGCCCGGTTTCACGTCGGATGCCGAGTACCAGCGGCCGTCCTGAGCCAGGAGGTGTGTGACGACGCCGGCGTACCCGGTCGCGCTGATGATCGGCTCGCGGCACACGCCGTAAACGCGCAGAGACCCGCCGGGCTGGTACGCGCGGCGGGCGGCGCCGATCAGTGAGGGATCCGGGTCGCCGGCGGCGAGGAGCACTGTGGTCAGGAGTAGTTCGCGCAACGCGGCGACGAGGTCGGCGATGCGGTGTTCCGCGTGGCGGGCGCGTGCGCTGCGCAGACTGCTGACGACGCGTAGTGCGGCTGTCTCGGCGCGGTGCAGTCCTGCGAGCCTCGCGGTGTGCGCGGCCCGCAGCAGTTCCGACTGGGGCACTGCTCCGGCGGCGGGGATGCCTGCGGCGAGCACGGCTGCGGCGGCGGACCAGAGAGCGAGGGCGGCAGAAATCTGAGATGCGGTGATGGGGACAGGGGAGTGGGTGTCGGCGGTGGGGTTCGGGTCGGCGAGTGTCTCAGGGGTCTTGGGAGCGGGGGTGGGGGTGGCTGTTTCTGGTTCGGGTGCTGCGATGTCTGACGCGGCGACGGGGCAGGCGCTCAGCACGGCGGCGCGGTGCAGGCAACGGGGCGCGAGCAGGCAGGTGCACGTCGCCTGATCCGCTTGCGTCACAGCGCCTGCGGGGCCCGGCGCGAGTGTGACAACGGCGTCCTCACCGCAGTTCACTGCGAATGCACCGGCGTCGGAGACGACGGGGGTGGTGGCGTACTGCTCGATCGCCGCGTCGAGCTTTTTGCGCAGGCGCGGGGACAGGTTCTCGACAGCGTCGGCGATCACGTCCGGAGCGACCGGGGGAAGGGTCATGGGCGTTCTCCGCGCAGACGGTCGCCGACCCAGCGGGCCAGAGCGATAGGGCTGAGTGCGGCCACTGGCATTCCGGCCGCGACGAGTTGTTGCGCGACGGGCACGGAGTACCGCGGCGTTCCTGTGTCGTCGAGCGCGGCGCAGCCCATCAGGTGCACGCCGGATCCGGCGAGCCCGCGGACCTCGGCGAGCAGGCCGCCGAGGGGGTAGCCCTCCTCGAAGTCGCTGACGACGGCGACGAGCGTGCGGCTGGGCACGGTGACGAGGGTGCGGGCGTGCGCCAATCCGGCCGCGATGTGCGTTCCGCCGCCCACCTGCACCTCCAGCAGCAGCGAAAGCGGATCGCTGACGCGGTCGGTCAGGTCGATGACCTCGGTGGAGAAGGCGAGGAAGTGCGTGGAGAGGGACGGCACGCCGCCGAGCACCGCGGCGGTGAGCGCGGACCAGACCACGGACGCCTCCATCGAACCGGAGACGTCGACCACGAGGATCAAGCGCCAGTCGGCTTGGCGGCGGGCCCGGGTGCTGAAGATCGGGCGTTCGGGGACGACGACGGTGCGCCCGTCGTCGAGACGACGGGTGTGCACGAGATTGGCGCGCAGGGTGCGCGGCAGGTCGAGGCGGCCGCCGGGGCGCCTGGTGGGTCGCGGGGTGGCCAGGCCGGTCATCGCCGGTCGCAGCTTCGTGGCCAGCTCGCGGGCGAGTTCGTCGACGAGACGGCGCACGAGCGGTCGCAGCTTCGCCAGCTGCTGTTCGGGCATGCCTCCGGCGAGGTTGAGGACGGCCGTGAGCAGGTCGACGGAGGGACGGACCGAGCCCGGATCGAGTTCGGCGAGCACGTCGCCGCGGCCTGATTCGGCGGCCCGGCCGAGCACCTCCTCGCGGACCTCGGCGCCGAACAGCGCGTCGAGTTCCTGCGCCCACTCGCGTGCGGTGGGGAACGACGCACCTTGACCTGCGCCGTGCGGATCGTTCGGACCGCCGCCGATTTCGTCGGTGCCTTCGCCCCGGCCCGCGCCGTAGAGCTCGTCGAGCGCGTGGGCGTAACGACGGGCACCGTCGGGGAGCCGCGTGGATTCGCGGCCGAGCAGAAGACGCCAGCGGTCGGCGGGGGAGAGGCTGTGCGTGGTGGACGGCGATGGTTGTGGCCGTGATCGCGGTTGTGGCTGCGGTTGTGGCTGTTTCGGATCGCCGACTGGATCAGGGGTCGATGGCGTTGCGGGTAAGGGGTCTGAGTCGGGCGGCTGGTCGGCGGTGGCGGTGGTGGTCAGGGTCTCGGGCAGCGGGATTCGCAGTGTGCGCAGGGCGGCGAGGCCCGCCGCGTCCGCCGCCGCCCACCGGGCCATCAGCTTGGGTGAGGCCGAGAGTCTCAGATCGAGCCGGTCGCCCAGGCGCTCGGTCACGGTGCGCAGCAGCTGATCGCGGGCGGCCGGAGTCAGCGTGTCGAATCCGCCGCGCAGGGCGGGCAGCCTGGCGAGGAACGCCTCGTCGGTCAGGGAATCGATCCGGTCCAGCACGGGGTCGAGTGCGGCGGGCGCCGACTGCATCAGCGGTCCGGCAGCCGACAGGAGGCCGGCGAGCAGCCGGGAGAGCCGGCGGCGGGTGTCGAGCGCGGTGGCCGCGTCGATCCAGCCGGCCGCGCGGGCGCCGAGTTCGTCCGCCGTGCCCAGGTCCAGCAGGACTCTGACGGCGAGTGCGGCGCCTCGGATCAGTGGGGAGCCGGTACGCGCGAGGTGGGCGAGAGCGTCGTCGAGGCGCAGGCCGAGTCGCTGCTCGGCGGCTCGTCCGGCCAGTGCCACGAGTGCGGCGGCGTCGGCCGGGTCGTCGCTTCCGGCCAGGCCGGGCAGCATCCGGATGGCGGCTTCGAGGAGCGTGTCGGTGAGCGCGGCGGCCTGCGCGCGGCTCTGCTCGGTGGTGCCGGGCAGGTGCTGCCTGCGCAGCGCCTCCAGCAGATCGAGCGCGCCGAGCAGTTCGGGCAGCGTCGCGCTCGCCGGAAGGATCGCGGCGGCGTCGGCGAGCCGGTCTGCGACCAGGTCGGGCAGATCGCAGCGTGCTGCGGCACGCAGGCTGCCCAGCACCAGCGCACAGGTCGCGCCCCCGTCGGCGGATTCGCGGCGGAACTGTTCGCGCAGCGTTCCGGCCGCCGCCTGGGCCGCGGTCACGCCGCGCACGCCTGCCAGGTCGAGCCGCGCGGGCACGGCCGGGCTCCAGGCCAGCCGCCACCGGGTGGTCAGCGCGATCCCGTCGCCGGTCCCGGCCACCTCGGTCGGCTCGCCGTATCCGGCGCCACAGACCGACAGCCGTTGCAGCAGGATCTCGCGGCGCGCGTCGAGCGCGGAGCGCAGCGGGTCGAGCCGGACCTCGCGGGCCGCCGGATCGTCCGGGTCCGGGAGGCGCAGCTCGGCGAGTTCGGCCTCGACCGCGGGAGCGAGACCGGAGCGGGGCGTACCCGGAGCCGTTCTGCCGCGTCCGCTGCCGACCATCACGGTGTCCAGTGCGCGGGCGAGTGCGCGGCCCCGGCCGAGTGGCTCGCCTTGGCCGAGCACGGTCGTGACCGCTTCGAGCAGTTCGCCGCGCCCGGGTGCGGGCAGTGTGCGCAACCGGGCCAGGTCGCAGGCGATCCGCAGGGTCTCGGCGGCTTCCCCGGTGCCCGCGGTGTGTCCTGCTGCGCGTAGTGCCCGGCAGAGGTCTGTGATGACGGTCGCGGCGGCGTCGCGTACGTGCTCTGGGTTGCCTCCCGCAGTGAAGACAGCCTGCTGCCATTGCGGATCCCTGATCCCGGCCGGATAGCCGGAACGGGAGTCCAGCAGGTCGAAGGCGTACGGGACGAGCGAGGTGACGAGCGGGGGTGCGGCAGCCTGATCCGGCTCCGTCTCAGGGGCCGTCGGTGCGGGGATCGAGGTGTCAGAGGTCGGAGTATCAGGGATCGTGGTGTCGGAAGTCGGGGTGTCAGGGATCGTGGCCAGCGCGGGGGCGTGGAAGGACCCGATGATGGCGGCGACTCGCCGTCCACCGGCCGCCGCCGCGGCGATCATGCGCCGCATGTGCGCTTCGCGCGCCAGGTCCCGCGCTTCGACGCCGTTGCGGTTCGCCGCGTCCTGGCGCAGCGCCCAGCCGACGCCGAGGGCCGCGCGGCGGACCGCTTCGGGGGCACAACCGGGTGCGAGGACTTCTACGGCACGGTCCCACAGGTCGTCGCCGTCACGGCCGGTCCCCGCTCCGGACAGGCCGTCGGCGTATGCGGGAGCGGGAGTGGTGGTCGAGTCGGGGGCCGGGACTTCGGCGGACGGCGCCTGCACGATGTCGGACCATCCGCGGTCCGACATCGGCAGGTCGCAGCACAGCACCTCGACGCCGTGGTCGCGCGCCCAGCGCACCGCTGCGAGTTCCGGCGAGAAGTCGGCGAAGGGGTAGAAGGCCAGTCGCCCGTCGTCGCCCGCCCCGGCCAAGGCCACCGGCGCGTGCGTGTCGGGGTGCGCCAGGTACGGCAACCAGTGCTGGAAGTCCGCGGGCAGCTCAACGCAGACCACTTCCACGCCGGCCGCGTCCAGCAGGGCCGGGACGGCGGCGGCGACGGCGGGGCTGTGGTGACGCACGCCGAGCAGGTAGGGCCGGGTACAGGCGGCCAGTTCGTCGACCGCGTCGCGCGGATCGGCCCAGAGCCCCGTCAAATCGGTGTTCGATGCGAGGACCTGGGTCACCTCAGCGTCTCCCGCAGGTCCCACAGCCGCCGCCACAGCGCCGAGCCGTCCTCGGCGCGGCGGCGCACCGGGCCGTCCCAGTAGCCGAGCAGCCTTCCGTGGTCGGCCGGGTCGTCCTTGCGGACCACGCCGAGCAGGTGGCCGGGCACGAGGTCGAGCACGTCCCCGGCGGACAGGTACGCGGCCGCCAGCCCGAGCGACGCGGTGACCTGGACCGCCTCCGCCGTGGACATGACAGTGCCCGGACGCTCGACGTCCCAGCCCTCTGCCGACCGGCCCTCGCGTAGGTCGCGGAAGACAGTGACCAGCGCTTCGAGCACCGAGTCGTCCACCGAGTACGCGGCACCGGCCCGCTCGACTGCCGCAGTGGCCTGATGGCGCACGAGCTCGGTCTCCGCGACGGCGTCGGCGATCGGGTGAATCGTCTCGAAGTTGAAGCGCCGCTTGAGCGCCGCCGACATCTCGGAGACGCCGCGGTCGCGCAGGTTCGCGGTCGCGATCACGGTGAAGCCGGGCACGGCGGCGACCGAGCCCCGGCCGTCGCCGTCGCCGCTGAGCTCCGGGATGCTCACCCGCCGGTCGGACAGGATCGAGACCAGCGCGTCCTGCACCTCGGGCAGGCAGCGGGTGATCTCCTCGACCCGGGCCACCCGGCCGGAACGCATCGCGGTGAGCACCGGCGAGTCGACCAGCGCCTGCGGCGTCGGGCCCTGGGCCAGCAGCAGCGCGTAGTTCCAGCCGTAGCGGAAGGCGTCCTCGGTGGTGCCCGCCGTGCCCTGCACCGTCAGGGCGCTGGTTCCGCAGACGGCGGCCGCGAGCAGTTCGGACAGCATCGACTTGGCGGTGCCCGGCTCGCCGACCAGCAGCAGGCCACGCTCCCCGGCGAGCGTGACGACGCAGCGCTCGACCAGGGCTCGTTCACCGACGAACTTGACCGGGATGCTCATCCGCTCGGGCAGCGTCTCGTGCGCCTGCGGCAGCGACCGTGGCAGCTTGAGCGTTTCGCCGCCGCTGCCGCAGATGAAGGTGACGACGGCGCGGGGGGTCAACGTCCAGCCCGGTGGGCGCGGGCCGTCGTCGTGGGCTGCCAGGAAGGCGAGTTCGTCGGCGTACCGCTCCTCGGCCGACATGACCTGTCGGCCGGCGCGGGCACCCGCCTCGCGGGTGAGGGTCATCGGATCGTCCACTTCCAAAGAGAAAGAACTGTCAGAGTATTGTCATGGTTGGCGTCGGAGTCGGAGTCGAGGCCGCAGTTGGGGTCAGGGGCCGGATACGTTGGCCTCTGCGACCCTGTTACTCTGCGACTCTGCTACTCCACGGCTCTGCGACTCACCGGCGGCGGGTGCGGGCGCGGGAGACCTTGAGCTCTTCGAAGCGCGGGCCGTCGCCCTCGCGCACGCGCTGCCAGGCCCGGCGGTAGAGCTGCCCGGCGGGTTCGACGGGCACCAGCGCGCCGAGTACCGGTCGGCCGTCGCTGGACAGCGGGCCGAAGAACGGCGCCTTCCACTGCTCGACCGGGAGGTA
>NZ_DASYZI010000094.1:0-1864 GCF_035946395.1 Actinocrinis sp. | reverse complement strand
GGCTGGATGCCGCGGCGCTCGGCCGCCGTGGCCGGCAGCAGGATCTGACCGTCGACCCACTCGTAGTTCGTGCTGGGCGGGGGTGCGATGCCGCGCTCCACCCACGCGGCGAGGTCGCGCAGGGCCTGCTCGAGCACGCCGCGGTAGTTGACGATGCGCGTAGACCGGTCGGGGTGGAGGTCGATGCGCGGCATCACCGCGGGGTCCTGGTGCATGGCGTGGTCGGTGAACCACACGCGGTACTGGTCGTCGATGCGACCGCCGAGCGCCGCCTCGACCCGCTTGCGGTACCACTCGACCTGCTGCGGGTACGCGATCTCGTCGAACAGGCTCTGGACGACGATCATCTTCCCCGCGAAGCGCCCGTCCATCCGGCCGGCGCCGTTGTTGCGCACGAAGCGCGGACCGAGGAGCTGCGGGCGCTGCGGGTAGATTGGCCGGCCCGCAACGCGGAACTGGTCGAACTCCGGGTACTCGTCGCCCGGAGGCACCTGGTGCCGGTGGTAGGTCTGGAATGCGAGATAGGGCGTGTTGTCGACGAGCACATCGTCGCCCACGCCGACGCTGCGCAGATACTCGAACTCCTCCTGGCCGATGCCGGTGGTGACGTGGTCGCCGCGTCGTCCGGAGATCCAGACGTGGTGACCCGCCGCGCGTCCGCTCGTGAAGCGCAGCATGGCGCCGGTGAGGTCGGCGTCGGGCACCTGCTCGAGCACGTACGCCACCGGCACGTCGTCGACGTGTAGCCCGCGCAGCGCCATCGGGACCGGCAGCCCGAGGTGGCGCGCCTCGGGCGGCAGGATCAACTTCGCGATCCGCGACGTGTGCTCAACCCTCGCGGCGAGGAGCGACTCGGTGGGGTTCGCGCCGAGGTAGCCGGGGACGGTCCAGAAATCGCCGAAGTAGGTTGGGTCCCAGGTCGTGAAGTGGTCGAATAGGCCTGCCCACACGGTCGTGTACTGGAGGCGAATGCGCTCTGCGTCGAACCACGCACCCGGCGGGAAGCCCATTCGGGTCGCTTCGGCGAGCGCGTCGCGCTCCTCGGTGGTGAGGCCGGCATACATGTCGCCACCTCCCCCGGGCTCGGCCGCGTCGACGATCTGGGGCAGCTTTGGGCCGAGCACGCGGAAGGCGTGCGCCTGCACCGAGAACATGCTCGGCAGACTCTGGAGCGTGCCGTGGATGTAGGGCACCGCGCCGTCCCACACATCGTCGCCGTTCTCGATGCACGCCATCGCGCGGTACGCGCCACCGCTGCCGCCGAACACGTACCCGTACGGGCGGTGCTCGCCGTACATCTCGGCTGCGAGCACACGCGAATACGTTGCGACCGCGGCACTGGCGCGATAGCCGGCAACCGTCGAGTCTTCACCGCGCAACGCGCGGCGGAACCGTCCCAGGTTCGACTCCACGAGATAACCGCCGCTCGCGACCGCGAACTCGATGTAGCCGGTGAACGCTCCCTCCGTGGCGCCGTGCTCCGATCCTGGCACCGGCGACACCGGGTGGAAGAAACGGCCTTGATAGCGCGTCGCTTCGGGGAAGTACATCGAGAACCGGCAGTCGGTGCCGTCGAAGCCACCGTGGACGTAGCGGTGCCGTACCGGCTCATCACGCCACTCGTCGACGCCGACGAACGGCGCCGTGAACATCGGATCGCTCAGCCCCATCGGCCGTCCAGCGTCTGTCATCACTCTCCCCCCAGGTCGAGGTTCGCGGCTATCTTTGCCGCTTCGTCGTAGCGGGCGGACGACTCGGCGGGTCGCAAGCCGCCGGCCGCGACGAGCTCGTCGACACCGCGGCGGTACGCGTCAACGTACGCGTCGCGCGAGCGGTAGAGCGTGCGCAGCTCGTCCCGCGAGAA
>NZ_DASYZI010000093.1:0-26761 GCF_035946395.1 Actinocrinis sp. | reverse complement strand
TGTCGGCTCGTCGCATCCTGGGGCTGGAGTAGGTCCCAAGGGTTGGGCTGTTCGCCCATTAAAGCGGTACGCGAGCTGGGTTTAGAACGTCGTGAGACAGTTCGGTCCCTATCCGCTGCGCGCGTTGGAGACTTGGGAAGGTCTGTCCCTAGTACGAGAGGACCGGGATGGACGAACCTCTGGTGTGCCAGTTGTCCCGCCAGGGGCATGGCTGGTTGGCTACGTTCGGGAGGGATAACCGCTGAAAGCATCTAAGCGGGAAGCCTGCTTCGAGATGAGGTCTCCCACCCCCCCGTGGGGGTAAGGCCCCCAACAGACCACTGGGTTGATAGGCCAGACATGTGAGCCCCGCAAGGGGTTGAGTGGACTGGTACTAATAGGCCGAGGACTTACCCACCCCAACCAACACAACACGTCACGCAGCACACGCGTCAAGCATCACGCGTTCTACAACACTCCTGCGTGCCTCGCATCCGCTACCCGGTTCACCAACCCCCCACCCACCCCACACCCCTACCCACACGGTCGGGGTGCGCGGGTAGTGTGCTGGGTGTTGTCACAGTTGTTGCGGCGGCCATGGCGGCGGGGAAACGCCCGGACCCATTCCGAACCCGGAAGCTAAGCCCACCAGCGCCGAGGGTACTGCCGGGGCCACCCGGCGGGAGAGCAGGACACCGCCGCACCACACACAAGCACAGGGGCCCACGACCATTTCCAGTCGTGGGCCCCTGTGCTTGTGTGTGGTGTTTGTGCACTACAACGGTGCGGAGTCTTGAACGCTTGTTGAAGCCACGGGGAAGCCAAGGCGCGCATGCCCTTGCAGGCTTTGCTCGATTGGCCAGGGCATCGGCGCGTAGGGGAGAATAGACCGATGCGTGCGTCGCCGTGCGTTCGCGTGACGTGTTCACAAGCGTACCTTTGCTGAAGTACCACGACAGGAGCCCTGAGTCGCATGTCCACCTCCTCATCCGGCCGTCCCCGCCGCCCGCCAACGGGCCGACCTACGGGGAACAAGCGCGTCGCTGGGCAGGGGCGACGTGGGCGTGACGACGAGCAGCGTGGCGGCGGCTTCGGCGGCGGCAACACGGGTGCAGGCGGGCGCGATGGCGGCAACGCCGGCCGGTCTGGTGGCGAGCGCAACCGTGACCAGGAACGTGGGGACTCCGGCTCGTCGCGTGGTCGGTACGGCGACCGGCCCTCGTATGGCGAACGTCGCGCGGGCTACGAGCAGCGTGACCGTGGCGGCGACAAGGGTTTTCAGCGCCGCGACGATCGTGGTGGTGATCGTGGTTTTGAGCGTCGTGATGATCGGCCTCGGTTTGGTGATCGGGATCGTGAGCGGGGTGGGGATCGGGGTTTTGAGCGTCGTGACGATCGCCCGCGTTTTGGTGATCGGGATCGGGACCGCGGTGGGGACCGCGGCGGCGATCGTGGGTTCCAACGTCGTGATGACCGGCCGGGTTTTGGGCAGCGGGATGATCGGCGGGGCGGGTTCGAGCGTCGTGATGATCGTCCCCGGTTCAATGATCGCGATCGTGGTGGTGATCGTGGTTTTGAGCGTCGTGATGATCGGCCTCGGTTTGGTGATCGGGATCGTGAGCGGGGTGGTGATCGGGGTTTTGAGCGTCGTGACGATCGCCCGCGTTTTGGTGATCGGGATCGGGAACGCGGTGGGGACCGCGGCGGCGATCGTGGGTTCCAACGTCGTGACGACCGGCCGGGTTTCGGCGATCGGGACCGTGGGTTCCAGCGGCGGGATGATCGCAGTGGGTTCCAGCGTCGTGACGACCGGCCCTGGTCTAATGACCGGGATCGGGACCGGGATCGTGGCGGTGATCGTGGGTTCCAGCGTCGTGATGATCGGCCGGGTTTCGGCGATCGGGACCGGGATCGGGATCGTGGCGGGGACCGCGGGTTCCAGCGTCGTGATGATCGGCCTCGGTTTGGTGATCGGGATCGTGAGCGTGACGCGCACCGCGACGAGCGGACTGCGCCTGCGGAGAGCGTTCGGGAAGAGCCCACGGTCCCGGGTATCGACGAGCTCGAACTGCCCGACGACATCGACACCTCGGATCTGGGTGCCGACATCCGTGCCGAACTGCGGACTCTCGTTCGGATGAAGGCTCAGCTCGTCGGTGGCCACCTGGTGATGGCGGGGCGCCTTGTCGACGAGGACCCCGAGAAGGCGTACGCGCACGCCCGCGCTGCACAGCAGCTCGCTCCGCGTCTGGCCGCCACGCGGGAGGCCCTCGGGCTCGCCGCCTATCTGTCGGATCGTTACGCCGAAGCGCTTTCCGAACTTCGGGCCGCCCGCCGGATCACCGGGTCCAACCATCAGTGGGCTGTGATGGCTGACTGCGAGCGCGGGCTTGGACGTCCGGAGAAGGCGCTTGAGATGGCGCAGGCTCCCGAAGCCAAGGAACTGGACAAGGCCACGCAGGTCGAGTTGCGGATCGTCGCGGCCGGGGCACGGCGCGACCTCGGCCAGCCCGAGGCGGCCGCGGTGCTGTTGCAGGGCGCGGACCTTACGCCTGCTCAGCCGGAGCCGTGGACCGCTCGGCTGCGTTACGCCTACGCGGAGGCGTTGCTCGACAGCGACCGGGAGGACGAGGCTCGGGACTGGTTTGCGCGTGCGAGCGAGGTGGATCCCGAGGGGTTGACCGGAGCGGGCGAGCGGTTGGCCGAGCTGGACGGTCTCAGCTTCGAAGACGTCGAGGAAGAGTTCGACGAGGACGAGGATGAGGTCGACGAGGACGAGCTCGACGGCGATGACGACGAGTCGGATGACGAGCTCGACGATGAGTTTGATGACGAAGAGGACGACGACGAAGACGGCGAGGATGGGGACGAGGAAGACGCCGACGGCGAAGTCGTCAAGGACTCTGATGATGACAAGCCGGTCGGGCCTGATCTGGAGAACGACGAAGAGCAGTAGGCCGCAGTAGGTAGTTGATAGTAGGCGGTAGCGGCAGATTGCGGTGGCGAACGAGGCGAGCGGGCTCCTGGTGGGGTCCGCTCGTTCTTGTTATCGGCGCATGTTGGTGGGGCGGGGAATGGCTGCGTGGGATGGCGGGGCGGTAATGGGTGTGTGGCGTGGGCGGGGTGATGATGGCAGGAGGGGTGGCTCCGGTGGGATCAGTTCAGCTCGTCCAGGAGGCGTAGCACTAGGCCGGTGGCCGGCTTGGGCGCGAATGCGGTCGACTTGCGGGGCATGCGTACTCCGGCGGCCGCGAGGTCGAGCACGGTGGACTCGGCGACCGGTCGCAGCAGGATCGCGAGGCCGTGGTGACGGTGCGCCTCGATTACCGCGTTCTTCGCGTCGTGGTCGAACCTGATGTGGTCGGCCGTGTCGGTTACGCCCCAGACCTTCTGCGCGAGCGCCGCGTGCAGCACCGTCGCGTCGAGACTCCGCCATGCTTCGGGGCGGTCGTGGGGGACCGCCTCCGTGAGGAGTTCGGGTTGCGGATCTGAGATCAGCCAGGCGCGCTGGCCGTCGACTGCGGCGAACGCGATGCGGTTCGGCGGGATATGCGCCAACTCGGCTTGGGCCGCCCGGTACCCGCCCTCCACCGGCTTCACGTCGAACCACTTGCCTGCCGCCTCGATCGCCGGGTCCGTCGGGAGATCGGGGATCCAGCGGTGGATGCCTTTGACGTGGAGTGGATGCCGCTTCGAATCGACGAGCAGCGCTAGGCCGTGGTCGCTGCCCGGCCTGCCCAACGTGGCCAGGCGCTGGTACGCCGCGTAGCGGTGGTGGCCGTCGGCGATCAGGGAGCGGCGCTGTGCCAGGTCCGCCGCGATGACTGCGTGCTCGTCTGAGGCGGTGATGGGCCAGAGACGGTGGTGGGTGCCCTCGGCGGTCGCCGCGTCGACGATCGGGTCGGGGCCGGCGGCATACTGTTCGACCAGATCGGAGGCCGGGCCGCCGCCCTCGTACGTGAGCAGGATCGGCTCGGGATTCGCCCCGAGCGCGTGCATGAGCGCCCGGCGGTCGGCCACGACGGCGTCGACGACGTCCTCGTGGGGGAGCACCGGCCCCGAGTCGTCCCTCGGCAGCTTCAACGCCCCGATCAGGCCGCGTTGCAGGCCCGCCGGACCGGTCTGCTCGTAGACGTACAGCGCCGGTTCCGGGTCCAGGACCAGCGCTCCTTCCTCACGCCACTCGTGCAGCGTGCGGGCGGCGCGCCGGTAACGCAGGCGGGTGTCCGGCTCGTCCAGCTCCGGAAGGATCAGCCGAACGACGTTATGTGCGCCGCTTCTGGCAAGTCGATGTGCCTGGATTGGGTCGATCATGTCGTACGGTGGCGATATGACTGCCGCCGGGTCGCCAACCCTGGCGCGCGCGAACCGCAGCCCGCGGAATGGGACGAGCGCGAGCCGTCCCTTGTCGTGGGCGCGCCGGTCGTCGGCCTCCGGGGCAGAGTTCATATGCAAATGCTATGGGGTGCCGCCGACGGGTAAGGCACCACGACGACCGGGCGGCCACGACCGCTCGGGGAAAAAACAGGAACAGCGGTAACAGCGGCAGACGCAACTCCGGGAGGCGCGAAGTGACCGAGGAAGCGCAGTGGCACGGGAACGAATCGGACGAGCAGCGGGCCGGCGAAACCGAGCCGCTCGACGACTCCACCCTCTCCGGAGAGGCTTACGACTGGTATCAGCGCGGCGTCCAGATGCTCGACAGCGGCAATCCCGCCGCAGCGACACAGCTGCTGTCGCGTGCGGCCGACCGTGTCCCGCGCTCGCGGTCGGTGCTTGAGGCACTGGCACGGGCACAGTTCGACGCGGAGCAGTACCGCGAAGCTGCGGACGCGTTCAGAACGCTCGCGCAGTCCAACCCGAGCGACGATTATGCACAGTTCGGCTGGGGGCTGGCAGCCGCACGGCTAGGCGACTACGAACTCGCCGTCGAGCACCTCGCGCAGGCTGCGGCGATGCGGCCCGACGTGCGTTACTACACGCAGGCGTTGCGTGGGGCGCGGGCGACTGTGCGCTCTCGGTCGGGTGCGGGCAAGCAGGGGCACTCGTAGACCCGCTGGCTTTGTGATGCTTGTTTCGTCGTGTGTGGGGAGTAGATCGAGCGGGCGGGAGCCCGTGAGAAAATCAGTTGTTGTGACGAACATCGGTGGCGGGGCGGACGAATCGACGGCGTCGAATGCGGATCGGCGAGCGGTAAACAAGCCGCTCGCTGCGTCGTATGACACGGCGCTTCTCGATCTTGACGGAGTGGTGTACCGAGGCGCGGACGGCGTACCGCACGCTGTGTCGTCGCTGATGGCGGCCGCCGATCTGGGGATGCGGCTCGCATACGTCACGAACAACGCATCACGCACCCCGGAGGCCGTCTCCGAGCATCTGCGGGAACTCGGGCTTGCTGTGGAGACGACTGACGTCGTCACGGCGGCGCAGGCGGTCGCGCGGCTGATCGCGGAGCAAGTGCCTCGGGGCGCTCGTGTGCTGGTGATTGGCGGAGAAGGGCTGCGGCAGGCGCTGCTGGGGCATGGACTGGCGCTGGTCAGCAGCGCGGACGACGACCCGGCGGCGGTCGTGCAGGGGTATCTGCCAGACACGTCGTGGAAGGACCTCGCGGAGGCCGCATACGCCATCGAACGCGGCGTGCCGTGGTTCGCCGCGAACACGGACAGGACGATGCCGACTGCGCGGGGGATCGCGCCGGGCAATGGTGCGCTGGTAGGCGCGGTCGCGGCGGCAACGGGCACGTGGCCTACCGTTGCGGGTAAGCCGGAACCTGCGCTGCATCGCGAGTCGGTATTGCGTACCGGTGCGCGGCGTCCACTGGTCGTCGGCGATCGACTGGACACCGACATCGAGGGTGCGAACCGGGTCGGGGTCGACTCGCTGCTGGTGCTCACCGGTGTCACCCGGTTGGAGCAGTTGCGTGACGCGCCGAAGGAGCATTGGCCGACCTATGTGGCTGCGGACCTGCGCGGGTTGATCGAGCCTGAGCGGCTGGTGGATTGGCGCGGGTGAAGTGCCGTCGAGGCGGGTGAGTCGCTGGTGAGCCTGCGGCGGGAGCGGCGGACTACCGTCAGAAGATCTTGCGCAGTTTCAACAGGTCGCCGAACGAGGCGCTGACCTTGATCCGGCCGGCCGTCCAGGCCGAGACGAAGTTCAGCCGGCCGTCCACCAGCTTCAGCAGGTCGTCGCTCGGGATGGTCAACCGGATCTGCGCACCTGGCGCGGCCGAGCCGTTGTCGTAGGACTTCACGTTCAGCAGCCGCGCGTCCTTCAGCGTGCCGTGGAAGGTCGTGTCCAGATCCGGGATCCGGCAGCTGACGGTCCGCTCCAACCGGTGCTGCTCGCGGTGCTCGTCATCGAGCCCGCCGAGCTTGGTCGCCAACCGGTCCAGGGCCTCGGCGCATTCGTTCTTGGTCGCCATGGGTGGCCACCTTACAACCGACGACGTGCGCGGCGCGGTACCGTCGGGTGGATAATGCACGGTCGGCGCGCAGGGAAAAGGACGGCAGGAGATGGACGGCGAGGACGTGGCGGTGGCCGGGACGGCGGTCGCGGCTGCGCAGCGTATGGGGTCCGAATTGCCTGCGGAGATGGTCGTGCCGGAGCTGGAACCCACCGGCCACCCGGAAGTGGATGTAGCCCTGGAACGGCTGCGGGTGCTGGGCGAGACCCCGACTGGGGCGCATGCGGACTTGTATGACGGCGTGCATCAGCGGTTGCAGGATGTGCTGGCGCAGATCGACCAGCGCGACGCGGGACGGTAGCGGTGGTTCCGGGCGCTGGGGTTCGAAGCGCCCGGGTTCTGGGCGCGGTGGTCGAGGGCGCAGCGGTTGAAAGCACAGTCGGACACGGGCGCGGCTAAGGCTAGGCGGGGTGCACGGATGGCTGGACAGGCACGGCGGCGGCTCGATGCCGAGCTGGTCCGGCGCGGCCTGGCCCGCTCGCGGGAACAGGCGGTCGAGCTGATCGCGGCCGGCCGGGTCACGGTGGGCGGGCAGGCCGCGGGCAAGGCGGCGAGCCAGGTCGAGACCTCGGCGGCGATCGTCGTGGCCGGGGCCGCAGGCGGGGAGGAGGAGTACGCATCGCGTGGCGGGCACAAGCTCGCGGGAGCGCTCGCTGCGTTCGGGCCACGCGGGCTTGCGGTGGCGGGACGGCGCTGCCTTGACGCTGGGGCGTCGACCGGTGGGTTCACCGACGTGCTGCTGCGAGCCGGTGCGCGGCAGGTGGTCGCGGTGGATGTGGGTTACGGGCAGCTCGCCTGGCGTTTGCGGACCGATCCGCGTGTCGTCGTGGTGGATCGGACCAACGTGCGCGATCTGACGCTGGAGCAGATCGGCGGCGAGTCGGCGGAACTTGTCGTCGGCGACCTTTCGTTCATCTCGCTGACGCTGGTACTGCCCGCGCTCGTGCGCTGTGCGGCGCCTGCGGCCGACCTCGCGCTGATGGTCAAGCCGCAGTTCGAGGTCGGGCGGGAACGCCTCGGCTCCGGCGGCGTCGTGCGTGACCCGGCGCTGCACGCGGACGCCGTGCGCACGGTCGCCGCCGCCGCATGGGCGCTGGGGCTCGGTGTGCTCGGGGTTACCGCGAGCCCGCTCCCGGGGCCGAGTGGCAACGTGGAGTACTTCGTGTGGCTGCGCGCCGGGGCGCCACCGCTCGCCGAGGACGAGGTGGCGCGTGCAATCGCGCAGGGGCCCGCCGGGCGTGCTGGGGCGCCGGTAGGGCGTGATGAGCGGGTACAGGGATGAGCGATGACCACGATCATAGGGAGCGTGCGTGACGGGCGAGGACAGGGACGGTGAACGCGCGAAGCGCAGCGTCCTGCTGATCACCCACACCGGGCGAGCCGAGGCGAAGGACGCGGCGCACAAGGTCGCGCACTGGGTGTCCGCCGCGGACATCGAGGTGCGGGTGCTCGCTGGCGACGTGGACGGCGTGGACTTCGGGCCTCGCGCCCGGATCGTCCCGGACTCCGAGGACGCCGTGGACGACTGCGAACTGGTGGTCGTGCTCGGCGGCGACGGCACGCTGTTGCGCGGCGCGGAACTGGCTCGCGCGGCCGGCATCCCGCTGCTCGGGGTCAATCTCGGCCGGGTCGGTTTTCTGGCCGAGGCGGAGCTTGAGGACCTGCACGAGGTGGTCGAGCGGATCGTCGAGCAGCGTTACGGGGTCGAGGAGCGGATGACCCTCGACGTGACGGTGCTTCAGGACGGCCAGGCGGTCGGGCGCACCTGGGCGCTCAACGAGGCCAGCGTGGAGAAGCGCTCACGGGAACGGATGATCGAGGTCCTGATCGAGATCGACGGCCGGCCGCTGTCCCGCTGGGGCTGCGACGGAGTCGTCTGCGCGACGCCGACCGGCTCGACCGCGTACGCGTTCTCGGGCGGCGGGCCGGTCGTCTGGCCCGAGGTCGAGGCGTTGCTGCTGGTGCCGATCTCCGCGCACGCGCTGTTCGCCCGGCCGCTCGTCGTGGCGCCGACCTCGCTGCTGGCCATCGAGATCGAGGAGGGTTGGGGGTCGAGCCCCGAAGGCAGCGCAGTACTGTGGTGCGACGGACGGCGGATGCTCGACCTGCCGCGAAGCGCACGCGTTGAGGTACGCCGTGGTGAGCGGCCGGTGCGCCTGGCACGGCTGCATGACGCACCGTTCACCGATCGTCTGGTTGCGAAGTTCGCGCTGCCGGTGGACGGCTGGCGGGCACGTAACACCGCACCGTAATAGGGCTGATCACCCGTCAGAGGGGCTGTGGGTAAGCACCCTCTTCGAACTTGGCCAGGGCCGCGGCGCAGCGTCGGCCGACGCGTAGCGGCGGACGAACCTACAGCTGCACACAGAGCCCTGGTTGAGTTCGAAGAGGCGGGTAAGGATGGGCCCGTTGTCCGGCTGTTCCGCTAATCTCACCAGTGTGCTGGAGCAGATGCGCATCCGCGGCCTCGGGGTGATCGAGGATGCCGTGTTGGAGTTGTCGCCCGGCTTCACGGTGGTCACCGGCGAGACCGGGGCGGGCAAGACCATGGTCGTCAGCGGGCTGGATCTGCTGTTCGGCGGTCGCGCCGAGACCACCCGGATCAGGCCGGGGGCGGACCGCGCCACCATCGAGGGGCGGGTGCTGATCCCCGCCGGCGGTTCCGTCGCGCGCCGCGCCGTGGAGGCGGGCGCGGCGATAGACCCGGTCGGGGCCGGGGCGGACGGCAGCGAACAGGTGGAACTGCTGCTCGCGCGGGTAGTCGGCAGCCAGACGGCGGGCACCGGATCGGGTGCGGGCTCGAACGCTCAGGTGCGCTCGCGCGCGCATCTGGGCGGCCAGGCCGTGCCGGTGTCGATGCTCTCCGATCTCGGCGAGGACCTCATCGCGATGCACGGGCAGTCCGCGCAACAACGGCTTCTACAACCCGCACGGCAGCGTGCCTCGCTCGACCGGTACGCCGGGGACGCCGTATCGCGTCCGTTGGCGGAGTATCGCGCCGCGTACCGGGAGTACCGCGACGCCGCTGCGGAGCTTGAGGAACTGACGACACAGGCGCGTGAACGTGCGCGAGAAGCCGACGCGCTGCGCTACGGACTCGCCGAGATCGAGAAGGTGGAGCCGGTCGCCGGTGAGCTTGAGCAGCTGATCGCGGAGTCGCAGCGGCTGGGTAATGCGGAGTCGCTGCGTGCGGCGGCTGCGACGGCACATGAGGCGCTGGTGGCAGCCGACGACGCCGTCGGTACGGGTGATGCGTCGTCCTTGGTGAGCGCGGCTCGTCGGGTGATCGACCAGGCTCGTGCGGACGATGCGGCGCTCGCCCCGATCGCCACGCGCCTGGAGGAGCTGTACTGGCAGCTCACGGAGACTGCCACGGATTTGGCCGGATATCTCGCCGGGATCGAGGCGGATCCGGTGCGCCTCGAAGTGGTCAACGAGCGGATCGGCGACCTGGAGAATCTGTGCCGCCGCCACGGGCCGACGCTTGACGATGTGCTGACCTGGGCCGGGCAGGGTGCGTTGCGGCTGGCTGAGCTTGAGAACGATGACGACCGCATCGAGCAGTTGCGCTCGCGCCGCAATGCCCTACGCGCGCAGCTGGCCGGTTACGCCGCCGAGGTGTCGGCTGCGCGCCGCGCGGCTGCCGAGAAGTTCGCCGCTGCGGTGACGACAGAGCTCGCCGAGCTCGCCATGCCGCACGCACGTATCGCCGTGCACGTGGCGCAGCGCGAACTGTCACTCGACGGGGACGGCGCGCCCGCCGCGAACAGCCTGCCGGTCCCGGATCCGGACACCGGCGCCGAACGGCTGGTCGCCTTCGGCCCGAACGGCATCGACGACGTCGAGTTGCGGCTCGCTCCGCACCCCGGCGCGCCGTACCTGCCCATCGCGAAGGGCGCCTCGGGCGGTGAACTGTCGCGCGTGATGCTCGCCGTCGAGGTGGTCTTCGCCGGTGCGGATCCCGTGCCGACGTTCGTGTTCGACGAGGTGGACGCCGGGGTCGGCGGTAAGGCGGCGGTCGAGGTCGGCCGTCGGCTCGCCCGGCTCGCGCGTACCGCACAGGTCATCGTCGTCACGCACCTGCCTCAGGTCGCGGCTTTCGCGGACAGGCAGCTGTTGGTGCGTAAGGAGAGCGACGGCTCGATCACCTCGTCGGGTGTGACCGTGCTGGGTGAGGCGGAGCGCCGACGCGAGTTGGCGCGTATGCTCTCCGGCCTGGAGGATTCCGAACTCGGCCAGGCGCATGCCGACGAGTTGTTGGCGGCCGCGCACGCCGAGCGACGATAGGGCCTACGTTTCCCCTGGGTTGATCGAGCTCGTTGACCAGTGACGCGGCGGGGCGTGCCAGAGCGCGCGGACCTGGCAGGATTGTCCCGATGAGGATGACCGCGCGCGCCCCGCAGCGCCCGGCGGAGCCCGAGCCGCTGCCCGGACCCGCCGCGGGCGGGATCGTGCGCGTCGACCGGCGTACCAAGAACCTCACGAAAAGACTCCAGGCCGGCGAGATAGCGGTCATCGACCACCAGGACATCGACCGCGTCGCCGCCGAGGGGCTGGTCGCCTGCCGCCCCGCCGCGGTGGTCAACGCCTCCGCGTCGATCAGCGGCCGCTACCCCAACCTCGGGCCGCAGATCATCGTCTCCGCCGGGATCCCGCTGATCGACCGGGTCGGACCGCAGGTGATGACGCTGGCCCGGGAGGGTGAACGGCTGCGCGTCGAGGGGAACGTGCTGTTCCGCGGGGACACTCCGCTGGCCGCCGGGCGGCTGCTGGACGCCGAGGGCGTCCTCGCCGCGCTGGAGGAGGCGCGCGCCGGGCTCTCCGAGCAGCTGGAGTCCTTCGTCGAGAACACCCTTGAGTACCTGCGCAAGGAGCGCGACCTGCTGCTCGACGGCGTGGGCGTGCCCGGCCTGAGAACCGACCTCGACGGTCGGCACGTCCTGATCGTCGTGCGTGGATACCACTTCCTGGAGGACCTGAGAACGCTGCGCCCGTACATCCGCGAGTACCGGCCGGTCATGATCGGCGTGGACGGCGGCGCGGACGCCATCATCGAGGCCGGATACCGGCCGCACCTGATCGTCGGCGACATGGACTCCGTCTCGGACGACGCGCTCGCCGGCGGTGCCGAACTGGTCGTGCACGCCTACCCGGACGGCCGCGCACCGGGCATGGAGCGGCTGCGCCGGTTGGGCCGCCAGTGCGTGGTGTTCCCGGCGGCCGGGACCAGTGAGGACGCGGCGATGCTGCTGGCCGACGAGCACGGCGCCAAGCTCATCGTCGCGGTCGGCACGCACGCCAACCTGGTGGAGTTCCTGGACAAGGGCCGCGGCGGCATGGCCTCCACCTTCCTGACCCGGCTGCGGGTCGGCGGCAAGCTGGTGGACGCCAAGGGCGTCTCCCGGCTCTACCGCAGCCAGATCTCCACCGCCTCGCTGCTGCTGCTCATCGGCGCCGCGGTGGTCACCGTCGCGGCCACGGTGCTGGTCTCGCCGCTGGCCGGGCTGTACTGGGAGGTCCTGCGCGGTTACTGGGACTCCTTCGTGTTCTGGGTACAGGGGCTCTTCTCATGATCGACTTCCGGTACCACGTGGTGTCGATCATCGCGGTCTTCCTGGCGCTGACGGTCGGCCTGGTGCTCGGCGCCTCGTTCCTCAGCAGCGCGCAGATCGACATCCTCAAGGGCCAGATCACCAGCGCCAACAACGCCAAGAGCGACCTGGAGAACCAGAACCGCACGCTGGACACCCAGAAGAAGCAGTTGCAGGACTACATCGACGAGACCAAGGACAACCTCGTCGCCAACCAGCTCTACAACGACTACGTGGTCGTGGTGCGCGCCGCGGGCTCCGACCAGGGCTCCGTCGAGTCCGTGCTCGCGCTGGCCAAGCAGGCCTCCGCGACGATCACCGCGGACGTCACCATCAACCCGGCCTTCACCGACCCCACCAGCGCCGACCAGCTCGCGACGCTGCTGTTGGACTACGCCCCGACCGGGCAGAGCCTCGCCGGTGACGACACGGTCACCCAGGCGATGGACCTGCTCTCCGAAGCGCTGACCGTGCAGGCCGGCGCGGGACCGAACACCACGCCGCCGTCGAGCGTCGCGCCGACCACAATGACACCCGAATGGTCCATCAAGACGCTCAAGGCGTTCAGGGACATAGGCGTGATCACCGTGACCGTGATGCCTAACGCCGCCTCGATGACCAAACCCACCGCCGCCTTCATCGCCGCTCCGGGAAAGGTGGCGCCGGATGCCGAGACCCTCGCGTATGTGACGCTTGCTCAGGCACTGCGCGCATCCGGCGTGGGGCCGGTGATCGGCGGCACCGCGGTCGCGGCAGGGGAGGGCGGAACGATCGCGGCGGTGTTGAAGAACGCCACCACGGCCAGGACGGTCTCGACGGTCGACGACATGGATCAGACGGCCGGTCAGGTCGCCGTCGTGTTCGTGCTCTATCAGGAGAGCGCGAATCCGCAGGCCGCCGCCGGGCACTACGGGACGACCGGTTCGACCGACGGTCTGCTGCCCAAGCTTCCGAGCCTGCCGGCGGTACCCTCGCCCGGCGTCGGGTAAGGACGGACAGAGATAGAACGGACGGACCAGGTTCATGGGAATCGCTGCCAGGGTCGCCGCCAAGGCGTTGGTCACCTCTTCGAACTTGACCATGGCCGGCGGCCTAGGGTCGGCCGACGCGCAACGGCGGGCGAGCTTACAGCCGCTCATAAGGCCACGGTCACGTTCGAAAAGCCCGTTTGTCCACGGTGTCGTCGCGGCGGCGGTGGGTGCCACGGCGGCCCGCCTCGCCTTCGCGGCGGCGCGCGGTGCCGTGACGGAGGGCGGCGGCGCGGGCCGCGATCCCAAGCTGTGGAACCGGGTCAACCATCGTGGTGAACCGGTCACCCTGCTCGAAGGCCCGGCGTATGCAGCCGGCGCGGCGGCGGCCCTGGCCATCGTCCCCGGCGTGCCCCCGGCGCTGCGTACCGCGGCCGTGGGCGCTGCGGCCGGCGCCGGAGCGTTCGGCGTATACGACGACTTGTATGGCAGCGGCGACAAGCGCGGGCTGCGCGGCCACCTCGGTGCGCTGGCGAAGGGCGAGCTGACCACCGGAGGCGTCAAGATCCTGGGTATCGGCGCCGCCGGGCTGCTCGCCGGTGCGCTGGTGCGGCAGGGGCCGCAGGACACGATCGTGGACAAGTTGCTCGCTGGCGTCACGATCGCGGCGGCGGCCAACGCGGTCAACTTGTTCGATCTGCGGCCGGGGCGCGCCATCAAGGCGGCGACGATCGCAGCAGCGCCTGCGGTGCTGCTGCGCGGCAGTGCGACGCCCGGCGCGTTGGCGGTACGCTGCACGGGCCTAGGCGCGGCGCTCGCCCTGCTGCCCGAGGACCTCGACGAGCGGGCCATGCTCGGCGACGCCGGGGCGAACGCGCTCGGTGCGGTCCTCGGCACCGCGGCGGTCGCCTCCGCCTCGCGGGCCGGCCTGGTCTGGCGTGCCGCCGCGCTGGCCGCCGTGAACCTGGCCAGCGAGAAGGTATCGTTCACAAAGGTGATCGCGAGTACCCCGCTGTTGCGTGCCCTGGACGGATTAGGCCGTCGTGCCTGATAGCCCCGCCCCGCTGCCTTCTGTCGACGATCCGCTGGTACAGCCGGTCGCACCGGTTGACACGCGTCTCGTCGCCGTTTGGCGCGGTAGGGCACTGTTGAAAGGCAGCGGACGACTCGATCACACGCAAGTCGATGCTGCGTCAGATGGTCAATCGACGGATACGCGTGTACAGACGACCGAGCGCGCGGCACGACGGCGTGCGGCTTTTGGCACCGTCGCGGGCGGCGCCGCACTGATTGCGGCTGTCACCGTGCTCTCACGGACCGTCGGTTTTCTACGTACACTCGCCTTCTCGCACACCGTCGGCACGCAGTCGCTCGCGGACGCGTACAACATCGCGAACCAGGTCCCGAACACCGTCTTCGACATCGTCGCCGGCGGCGCGCTGGCCAGCGTCGCTGTGCCGCTGCTGGCCGGACCGCTCGCGCGCGGCGAGCGCGCGCAGGCGGAGTCGATCATCTCGGCGCTGCTCACCTGGACCGTCGTGGTACTGGTGCCGCTCAGCCTGGCCGGCATCGCGTTCTCCGGGGAGCTCGGCGTGCTGCTCGCGGGCGACCACACTCCGCACGGCGCGTATGCCGCCACGGTCAGCCGCTTCCTGGTGCTTTTCCTGCCGCAGATCCCGCTCTACGGCGTAGCCGTCGTGCTGTCCGCCACGCTGCAATCCGATCGGCGCTTCCTGTCCCCGGCGCTCGCGCCGCTGCTCTCCAGCGTCGTCGTGGTCGCCACGTACCTCACGTTCGGCGCGCTCGACCCGGACGCGGCGAGCGACCGCCCGGGTACCCGAGGCACCACCTCGCACCTGTTTCTCGGACTTGGCACAACCCTGGGCGTCGCGACGCTCGCACTCAGCCTGCTGCCGGCCGTACGCAGCAGCGGCCTGCGCCTACGGCCGCGTTTCCGCTTCCCGGCCGGAATCGCCCACCGCGCGCGGCACCTCGCCGCAGCGGGAATAGCAACGCTTGCCGCGCAGAACGTCGTGGTGCTCGGTGTGGTGCTTCTTACCAGCCATACGTACGTGGCAACCGGTTCGTTGACGGTCTACACGTTCAGCTGGGCGGTGTTCGTGCTCCCGTACGCGGTGCTGGCGTTACCGATCGCGACGACAGCTTTCACTGAGCTGGCGGCGCGCGCGGACAGCGGCGATCTCGCCGGATTCCGCTCCGGTGTCGCGACGACGAGTCGCGCGGTGATGATCGCCGCATGCGGCGGCGCGGCGCTGTTGGTGGCGACCGCGTGGCCGATGGCGTACCTGTTCATCGCGGCGCCGACCGGTCCGCGGCCGGCAATGATGGCCCACGGGCTGCTCGCCTTCGCCTTCGGGCTGCCCGGCTACGCCGCGATCGCGCACCTCGGCCGCGTCCTCTACGCGAACGGCCACGGCCGGGACGCCGCCTGGGCCACGGTGGTCGGCTGGCTGACCGTGCTGGCCGCGGACGTCGTGCTGGTCTGGCGCTTCCCGCCGACCGAGGCGGTCGCGGCGCTCGGCCTCGGCAACGCCTGCGGGATGACCGTCGCCGGAATCATGCTGCTGGGCGCCACGCGACGGCACTGCGGGCCTGGCACCTTCGCCGGGCTGCCCGGCGCCGCCGCGGTCGGCACGCTGGCCGCGGCGGCCGCGGGTGCGGCGGGCTGGCTGGTCGCGAGCTGGATCGGCCCGACCGGCTCCGCCGCGGCGCTGGGCACGGCGTTGCTGTGCGCGCTCGTCGCCGTGGGGGTGTTCGCCATGGTGCTCTTCGCCCTCGACGACGGCGATCTGCGGCGGTTGCTCGAACGCGCGCTGCGGCGCTGGTACGCGGGCAGGGCCGAGGAGCCCAGATGACACCGATACCGATGGCGCTGGCCCGAATGACACCGGCCCGAATGACACCGGCCCGGATGGCACTGGTTTGGATGGCACTGACCCGGATGATACTGGCACCGTGCCCGGAGTCCCCATGACACTGCACATCGCGCTGGTCCTCGGCGCGAGTACCGGCGGCATCGGCGTGTACGTGCGGGATCTGGCGGCCGGGCTGGTCGAGCGCGGCTTCCGGGTGAGCGTCGCGGCGCCCGCAGAGACCGGGGAGCGCTTCGGATTCACCCGGGTCGGCGCCGAGTTCAGGCCCGTGCCGATCACCGGCGCGGTCAACCCCGCCAGGGGGGCGACAATCGTCAGGGCTCTGCGCTCTGCGGTCGACGGAGCCGACGTCGTCCACGCGCACGGTGTGCGAGCGGGCGCGCTGGCCGGGATGGCGTTGGCTCGCCGCGACACGCCGAGCGTGGTCACGCTGCACAACGCGATTCTCGCCTCCGGCGTCAGATCCCGGCTGCTGACCGGCCTAGAGAAGCTGGCCGTGCTGCGTGCGGATGTCGTGCTCGGCGCCTCAGCGGACCTCGTCGAGCGTGCGCGCGCCCTCGGTGCCCGTGACGCGCGCTACTGCCCGGTTCCGGCGCCGCCATTGCCTCCACCGACGAAGGATCGCGCGCAAGTGCGCGCCGAACTCGGTGTCGGCGCGGACGCAGGTGACGGTGGCGGTGAACGTGGAGGTGAAAGTGGCGGTGAACGTGCCGATGAGCGGATCCTGGTACTGGCGGTCGGCCGCCTCGCGCCGCAGAAGGACTACGCGACTCTCCTGCGCGCGGCACAGCTTTGGCAGAACGACTCGCATCCCACCGGATCGCCGACGTCCGCGCCGCGCTTGGTGATCGCAGGAGGTGGTCCGCTGCGTGAGGCGCTTCAGGCGCAGATCGATGCGTTACGGCTCGACGCGACGCTGCTAGGGCACCGCACCGATATCGCCGACCTCCTCGCCGCCGCCGACCTGCTCGCGATGTCCTCCACCTGGGAGGCTCGTTCGCTCGCGGTCCAGGAGGCGATGCGCGCAGGCGTGCCGGTGGTGGCCACCGCGGTCGGCGGCACGCCGGAGCTTGCGCGGGACGCGGCCATCCTCGTCCCGCCGGGCGATCCGCACGCGCTCGCCGCTGCCGTGACCCGCCTCGTGCAGAACCCCGGCGAGCGAGCCAGGCTCGCCGCGATGGGCCGTGAGCGCGCAGGCGAGTGGCCGGACGCCGAACAGTGCCTGACGCAGCTCAGCGAGCTCTACTCGACGCTCGCGGCCATGCCGCGGAAAACGTGACCGCAGGGCAGCAGTTCCTTCGCTCGCGACCTGTTTAGTGAAGGTCCGATGATCACATCTTGGCCGATTGCATCTTGGCTGATCACATCTTGACTGCCGAGTACAACGCGCCGATCTCCTGTTGAGTCAGGCTGCGTACCTTGCCGGGGCGCTGCTCGCCGAGCCCGACGGGTCCGAAGTGCGTGCGCACCAGGCGGTTGACCGGGAACCCGGCCTCCGCCAGCAGCCTGCGCACGATGTGCTTGCGGCCTTCGTGCAGCACCACTTCGACCAGCGCCTGCCTGCCGACCGCGTCCACCATCTTGAAGCTGTCGACCCGTGCGAGGCCGTCTTCGAGCAGGATGCCCTCACGCAGCCGCTTGCCCAAGCCACGCGGGATGACGCCCTCTACCTGCGCGAGATACGTCTTCTTGACGCCGTACGACGGATGCGTGAGCCGGTGTGCCAACTCGCCGTCGTTCATCAGCAGGATGAGCCCCTCGGTCTCGGCGTCGAGGCGGCCGACGTGGAAGAGCCGCTGCGCCCGGCCCTCGACAAGATCGCCGAGGTTCGGGCGGCCCTCCGGGTCCGCCATCGTGGACAGCATGCCGATCGGCTTGTTCACGGCCAGGTAGACCGCGTTGGCGGACGACGCGACACGCATCCCGTCGACGTGGATGACCGCCTTCTCCGGGTCCACCCGCATGCCCTGCGAGCGCACCGGCTTGCCGTCGACCGCCACCCGGCCCTGCTCGATCAGGTCCTCGCAGGTGCGGCGTGAGCCCACCCCGGCGGCGGCCAGGACTTTCTGTAGCCGCACGCCCTCCTCGTTCGGGTCGTGCAGGGGCGCTGCGCGCCGTTCCATCTTCGTCTCCATCACAGGTACATCCGTACACGCATATGTGTCCGCCGCTCGGGCTCGTGCACGCGCCCGGTCGGCGGCTCAGGCCTCGTTCTCGTCCTCGATCTCGGCGGCGCTGGGCAGCAGCGGGGCCAGATCCGGCAGCTCGTCGAGGCCCTTGAGGCCCATCCGCTCCAGGAAGTACCCGGTGGTCTGGTACAGCAGCGCCCCGGTCTCGTGCTCGGTGCCGCACTCCTCCACCAGGCCGCGCGCGATCAGGGTCCGCATCACGCCGTCGCAGTTGACCCCGCGGATCGCGGACACCTTCGAGCGGCTGACCGGCTGACGATAGGCCACCACGGCCAGAGTCTCCAAAGCGGCCTGGGTGAGCTTGGCCTGCTGGCCGTCGCGCACGAACCGCTCGACCACCGGAGCGCACTCGGGCCGCGAGTAAATACGCCATCCCGTCGCGCCGGGGCCCCGGCTCCCGTGGGCGCCGTCGGCGATGCCGACCTCGCGCAGTTCGAACCCGCGGCCCTGCGCAGCGTACTCCTCGGCCAGCTCACGCAGCGCCTCGGCGACCTCGTCCTTCGGGCGCTCGACCACCTGGGCAAGCACGACGTCGGTGACCGGCTCGTCGACCACCATCAGGATCGCCTCAAGGCACGTCTTGAGCGGCGGCAGCGGCCCGGAGACGTCTCCGGCCAGCTGCCAAGCGGGCTCGACGGCCGGGACGTCCTCCCGGGCGCGGCGGGATTCGGCCAGCGACTCGTTGAGCGCGACCAGCCCGTCGACCACGTCGCCCCGCTGCGGCTCGATCTCGTCGAGCGAGGCCTGTGCCTGCGCCGGGATGACGGCGACGATGGTGCTGTCAGGACCGAGACCGGGGGCTTCGGTGTGAGAGACGTCAGGGTCGGAGGCCTCGGCGTCGTCAGCTGATGAGTTGTCAGTGATGTCATCGGAGACAACGTCAGTTGCGGCGGCGTCATCGGCGGCGGCATACATGCCATACGCATCCGCAGCCGACTCGGCTTCTTCCGGCTCGGATTCTCCTGCTGCGAACTCGTGTTCCGGCTCGGGCTCTATCCGCACGCCGAGAGCCGCCCAGAACGCCGCGCCGCCCCCGTTCGGGGCATCGCCGTTGGTCGTCATTCAGCTGCCTCCTGCGTGCGTTGCGCCGGAACCACGGCCACAGACTGTGCCCATGAACTGTCTGGCTCGTCTGAACCATGTGGCTCGTCGGGCTGCTCGTCCTGCCGCTCGTCGTGCGACTCGTCGGGCTGCTCCCGGCGGGCCGGATCGCCCTCGAACTCCTCGTCGAGATCGATCTCGCCCTCGTCGCTGCCGGTCCAACGCACCGTCAGTTCACCGAACGGGGTGACCTGGTCGAAGCCGACGGCCTTCTCGCGGAACAGTTCCAGCAGCGCCAGGAACCGGGCGACGATGTGGATCGTGTCGGGCGCGTCGGCGATCAGCGTGCGGAAGGTCGCGGTGCGCAGCCTGCGCAGTTTCTCGGCGATCAGGTTCGCCTGCTCGCGGATCGAGACCTGGATCTGGTGGATGTGCTCGATCGAGACGGTCGGCGGCTGACGTGGCGTCATCGCGCGCACCGCGAGCGCCGCGAACTGTTCCGGCGACAGGCTGATCAGGACCTCGGGCAGCAACTCCTTGAACGCGGGCTCCAGCGGCACCGACCGCGGATGGCGCAGCGAGCCCAGCGCGTAACGTCCGGCCAGCTGCGATGCGACCTGCTTGTACGCCCGGTATTGCAGCAGCCGTGCGAACAGCAGGTCGCGCGCCTCCAGCAGCGCGAGGTCCTCCTCGTCCTCGACCTCGGCGGCGGGCAGCAGCCGGGCCGCCTTGAGGTCCAGCAGCGTCGCCGCGACCAGCAGGAACTCGCTGGCCTGGTCCAGGTCCCAGTCAGGGCCCTTGCCGTGGATGTACGCGATGAACTCGTCGGTCACCTTTGACAGAGCGAGCGTGGTGACATCGAGCTTGTGCTTGGCGATCAGGCCGAGCAGCAGGTCGAACGGGCCCTCGAACTCCACGAGGTGCACCCGGAACGTGCCGGCCCTGCTGCCTCGCCCGGTCAGCGGCTCGCCGCCGGCCGGCATGCTCTCGGCGACCGAGCCGTCCGCGACGGGCGACACGGCGTCGGCCCTCGTCGTCGGTACGTGCTCGGTCGGCTCCACACGCCCACTGTATTACGCCGGGGCTCAGCGCCCCCGCAGCGAACGGATCAGCAGTGAGCCGTCGCCGTTGGCCGCGAAGTCGGCGAGCACCAGGTCGATCGCCTCACGCACGATGCGGCCACGGTCCACCGCGAGGCCGTGCTCGGCACGCAACGCGATCCGGGCCTGCTCCAAGCCGAGCAGTTCCTCCGGCGAGACGTAGACGGTGATCTTCTCCTCGTGCCGCTCCCGGCCGGTCGCGCCGCGCGATCCCGTTCCCGTGGCGCGGGTGGTCGCGCGCACACGGGCAGCACCGGAGCGCGGCTCCGGCGTGCGCGCTTCTTCGTAGCCGGGCACGAAGTCCCGCTCCTCGAAGCCGCCCGGCTCCTCGACCGGGTCGGGCACGGCGCGCAGCCGGTCCGCTCCCGGGCGCGGTGCGAGCGCCGAACTGCCCACGGCGGACAGGCCCGCCCCGGTTATCCCGCCGGGGCGGTGCGTGCCCGCGCCGGTCGGACGGAACAGTTCGTCGGCTTCGGGCATCCTCACTCGGCGGGGCACCTCGCCAGCACCTCCCTGGCGAGCTGGCGGTACGCGGCCGCGCCAACCGAGCTCGACGCGTAGGACGTGATCGGCTCGCCGGCCACGGTGGTCTCAGGGAAGCGCACCGTGCGGCCGATCACCGTGTGGAAGACCTGGTCGCCGAACGCCTGCACCACCCGGGCCAGCACCTCACGGCTGTGCACGGTGCGTGCGTCGTACATCGTTGCCAGGATCCCGTCGAGCTCCAGCTCGGGGTTGAGCCGCTCGCGCACCTTCTCGATCGTCTCGGTCAGCAGCGCCACCCCGCGCAGCGCGAAGAACTCGCACTCCAACGGAACGATCACGCTGTGCGCCGCCGTCAGAGCGTTGACGGTCAGCAGGCCGAGCGAGGGCTGGCAGTCGATGATGACGTAGTCGTAGTCGGACAGCGCGGGCTTGAGCGCGCGGGCCAGCGAGGACTCCCGCGCCACCTCGGTGACCAGCTGCACCTCGGCCGCCGACAGGTCGATGTTGCTCGGCAGCAGGTCCATCCCCGGGGTGACCGTCTTGAGCAGGATGTCGTCGAGGCTCACCCCCCGCTCCATCAGCAGGTTGTAGACCGTGCGGTCCAGCTCCATCGGGTTGACTCCGAGCCCGACCGACAGGGCGCCCTGCGGGTCGAAGTCCACCAGCAGCACCTTGCGGCCGTACTCGGCCAGCGCCGCACCCAGGTTGATGGTCGAGGTGGTCTTGCCGACCCCGCCCTTCTGGTTGCACATCGCGATGATCTTCGCGGGGCCGTGGTCCATCGCCGGGCGCGGCGCGGGGAAACGCGGCATCGGCCGGCCGGTCGGGCCGACGCGCTCACGCCGCTGGGTCGCTGGGTCCGGGGCGAGCGTCGCCGCGTACTCCGGGTCCGGCTCTATCTCCGCGTCCGGATCGAAGCCGTCCTCGAAGCGCAGTTCGTCGTCGATGCCGTACGGGTCGTCGATCTCGACGTCGCCGGTCCACGGACCGCTGGTCACAACCGTTCCTCCTCGACCGCTCCCTCCGGCGAGCGCCGCCGTCCGAGAGTCGGCGTATGTGGATTCGCTCACCTGCCGGTCATCCTCCCAAATTGCCTGTGCGGGGCGAGCCCCCCGAAGGTGCCCCCCACAGCAGTGGCCACGGTGTCCACCGTCAGCAGTGTCCACCGAGGAAGCGTCAATTGTCGACCTATGTATTCATCGCCCTGACGCCATGGTGACACTGACTCTAGGCGCGACCCTCCAATTACAGCAAGGCGGGGTCGCTCCAGTGGAGCAACGCGCGGAGCACGGCGAGTATTCGTCGACAAATCACCATCGTCAAGCCGGCGGCGGTTCCTGGCGCCCCGTCAGAATCGGCCGCCGGTGTGTCACTGAGCGAACCGCGGAAGTCGACTCGTTCGACGTCAGGTCACAGAAAGCCCGGAAATACCGTCGTTGCCGGCACCGACCTGTGATCTTGCCGGCCCTTAAGGGCACGTTTCGCTCACGGCCCCTATCGCAACAGGCCCCGACGCTGTAAAAGTATGGCGACTCGCTGACAGGAGAAGCGGGCTGCTCGCTGACGCCGGTCGGCGCGCACTTATGGAGGGGTACATGGATCTGACGAAGCTCGGGCGCAACGAGCGCGCCCTCGCGATAGTCGGCGTACTCGCGCTCATCGACACGTTCCTGCCGTGGTACTCATGGTCGGTCGGTCCCATCTCGGGCAGCTGGAGCGGCTGGAACTCGGGTTTCGACGCCTGGTTCCCGCTGCTCCTGCTCGTGGCGATCGGTGTGCTCGTCGCGCTGCCAGCCTTCGGGCAGACCGTCGTCGTCCGCGGTGGATACGCCGCTTTCGCCGCCGCGTCGCTGTTGGCGACCGTGCTCATCCTCATCCGGTGGCTGACGTTCGACTCCCAGTCCGCCGTCTACGCCAGCATCGGTCCGGATTTCGGGACCTACGTCGGCCTGATCATCGGGATCGCCGCGACGGTGTTCGCATATCTCGGATTCACCGCCGCCGGCGGCACGCTCAACAACTTCGCCGACGCGTTCAAGGCACACCCGGGGCAGCAGCCGCCGCAGTAATCCGAAGCGGCAATGGAATAGGGACAAGCGTTCGAACGGTGGCCCGCACTCCCAGAGCGGAGTGCGGGCCAGCGTGTGTATTCGAAGACGGCGTGCATCCGCAGACAGTGCGTATCCGACGTTCGTGTGATGTACCGAAGAGTGCTGTCGCGCGATTGCGGGCGTGTCAGGCCAGGACTTCGTCGAGCTTGAGTGACGACAGACCGTGCGCGTCGGCGACCGGTGTGTACGTCAGCTCACCGGCGTGCGTGTTCAAGCCCAGCGCCAGCGCGTGATCGGTGCGGCAGGCTTCCTTCCAGCCCTTGTTCGCCAGCTCTACCGCGTAGGGCATCGTCACGTTCGTCAACGCGTGAGTGGACGTGTTGGCCACCGCGCCCGGCATGTTCGCCACGCAGTAGAACACTGAACCGTGCACCTGGAACGTCGGCTGCGCGTGCGTCGTCGGCCGCGAATCCTCGAAGCAGCCGCCCTGGTCGATCGCGATGTCCACCAGCACCGAGCCCTGCTTCATCCGCGAGACCAGTTCGTTGCTCACCAGCTTCGGCGCCTTCGCCCCCGGGATCAGCACCGCGCCGATCACCAGGTCGGCCCCCAGCACCGCCCGCTCCAGCTCGAAGGCGTTGGAGTGGACCGTCTTGATCCGGTTGCCGAAGACCCGGTCGGCCTCGCGCAGCTTGGCGATGTCCCGGTCCAGCAGGGTCACCTCGAAGCCCATGCCCACGGCGATCGTGGCGGCGTGCCAGCCGGAGACGCCCGCGCCGATCACCACGGCCTTCGCCGGGGCCACGCCGGGCACGCCGCCGGGCAGTACGCCGCGGCCGCCGGAGAAGCGCATCAGGTTGTACGCGCCGACCTGCGGGGCCAGCCGGCCGGCCACCTCGGACATCGGGGCGAGCAGCGGCAGCGAGCCGTTCGGCAGCTGCACCGTCTCGTACGCGATCGCGGTCACGCCCGCCTTGAGCAGCGCGTCGGTGCACTCACGCGACGCGGCCAGGTGCAGGTACGTGAACAGCGTCTGGTCGCCGCGGATGCGGTGGTACTCCTCGGCGATCGGCTCCTTGACCTTGAGAATCAGGTCGCCTTCGGCCCACACCTCGTCCGCCGAGGACAGGATCGCGGCCCCGGCGGCGGTGAAGTCCGCGTCCGGGATCGAGGAGCCGAGCCCGGCCTCGGCCTCGACGAACACCTGGTGCCCCGCCCGGGCCAGCTCGTGGACGCCGGCCGGGGTGATCGCGACCCGGTACTCGTGGTTCTTGACTTCGCGGGGGATACCGACCTTCACGGCGTTCGTCCTTCGAGGCGGAAATCAGCGGTCTTATCGGGAAACCATGCCGAAACCGGAAGAAACCGGTGCTCTGGCTACTGAAAGCGTAGCCGCGCACCGGTCCGTGGGGACGCCGCTGAGCCTTACACGCTGCGTCAGGTTTTCCGCAACGGTCGACGAAGTGTCGTAGCGCCGGCTCTTGCTTCATGGAGAAGGCCGAAACAAGCCTTCGATTCGAAGATCAAACGGCGTGCTTCATTACGATTGCTAGAACGGGCGCGCAGGCCACGGCGCGTCGACCGGCCGCAGCGCGTCCACGCCGCCCGGCTGGGCGCGCGCCGCGGCCAGCGCCAGCACGCCGATCACCGTCGCCGCAGTGGTGACCCGGCCGTCGAGTACGGCTTGGAGCAGCTCGTCGAACGGCACCCAGAGCTGCTCCATGTGAGCCTCTTCTTCCTCGCGCACATGCATTTCACCGGTCGCCTTGCCGACTGCGCGCGCGAGGAACACCCGCGTCGCCTCATCGGACGAGCCGGCGCTGTTGTAGAAGTCCGCGAGCACACGCCAGTCCTCCGCCCGCAGGTCGGTCTCCTCCCACAGCTCGCGCGCGGCGGCCTCCTGCGGCGGCTCGCCCCGCTGCCGCCGGTCGTGCAGACCGGCGGGCAGTTCGACCAGGCGCCTGCCCACCGGATGCCGGTACTGCGTGATGATCAGCACATTGTCTTCATTGTCGAGGGCGAGCACGGCCACCGATCCCGAGTGCAGGATGTAGTCGCGGACGAGAGCGCTCCCCGCAGGCGTCCGCACCCGGTCGCGCCGAAAGGTGGTGATCCCGCCGGCGGCGAGGTCCTCACGCTGTTCGACCGGCCACTGCTCCGGGCTGTCGGCAAGGGTGGACGGTGTGTCAGTAGACGGCATGTGAGCGAATGTTACTTGCCCTTCCGGCGGCCCACGGCGGCGGCCACCAGGCCGATGAACAGGGGGTGCGGCCGGGTGGGCCGGGAGCGCAGTTCCGGGTGCGCCTGAGTGGCCACGAAATAGGGGTGCACGTCGCGGGGCAGTTCGATGAACTCGACGAGGCGGCCGTCCGGCGAGGTGCCGGAGAACTGGATGCCTCCGGCGCAGATCTTCTCCCGGTAGGCGTTGTTCACCTCGTAGCGGTGCCGGTGCCGCTCCTCGATCTTCGCCTCGCGGTACAGCTCGCGCACCAGCGAGCCCTCCGCGAGTTCCGCCGGGTAGAGGCCGAGCCGCATCGTGCCGCCCATGTCGCCGTCGCCGGAGACGATGTCCACCTGGTCCGCCATGGTGGAGATCACCGGGTGCTCGGGGTTCTCGTCGAACTCGGCGGAACCGGCGCCCTCAAGCCCGGAAAGGTGCCGGGCGGCCTCGATGACCATGCATTGCAGGCCCAGGCACAGCCCGAGGGTCGGCAGCTTGTGCTCGCGCGCGTACCTGGCCGCGTTGATCTTGCCCTCGATGCCGCGCACGCCGAAGCCGCCGGGGATGCACACCGCGTCGACGTCCTTGAGCTGCTTCGCCGCGCCCGAGTCGGTCTCGCAGGTGTCCGAGGCGACCCACTTGACCTTCACCCGCGCGTCGTTCGCGAAACCGCCGGCGCGCAGCGCCTCGGTCACCGACAGGTAGGCGTCCGGCAGGTCGATGTACTTGCCGACCAGCGCCACGGTCACCTCGTGCTTCGGGTGGTGCACCCGGCGCAGCAGCTCGTCCCAGGCGTGCCAGTCCACGTCGCGGAACGGCAGGTCGAGCCGGCGCACCACGTAGGCGTCCAGGCCCTCGGCGTGCAGCACCTTCGGGATGTCGTAGATCGAGGGCGCGTCGGCCGCGGTGGCCACCGCCTCCTCGTCCACGTCGCACATCAGCGAGATCTTGCGCTTGATCGAGTCGGGGATCGGCCGGTCCGCGCGGCAGACGATTGCGTCCGGCTGGATGCCGATCGAGCGCAGCGCGGCCACCGAGTGCTGCGTCGGCTTGGTCTTCAGCTCCCCGGACGGCCCGATGTACGGCACCAGCGAGATGTGCAGGAAGAAACAGTTGCCCCGGCCGATCTCGTGCCGCACCTGCCGGGCCGCCTCCAGGAACGGCAGCGACTCGATGTCGCCGACCGTGCCGCCGACCTCGGTGATCACGATGTCCACCGGCGCGCCGTCCACCTCCACGGCGTCCATCGCCAGGATGCGGGCCTTGATCTCGTTGGTGATGTGCGGGATGACCTGCACCGTGTCGCCGAGGTACTCGCCGCGCCGCTCCTTGGCGATCACCGTGGAGTAGACCTGGCCGGTGGTCACGTTCGCGAAGCCGTGCAGGTCGGTGTCGAGGAAGCGCTCGTAGTGGCCGATGTCCAGGTCGGTCTCGGCGCCGTCGTCGGTGACGAAGACCTCGCCGTGCTGGTAGGGGGACATCGTGCCCGGGTCCACGTTGATGTACGGGTCGAGCTTCATGATCGAGACCGAGAGGCCCCGGCTCTTGAACAGTCGGCCCAGGGATGCCACCGTGATGCCCTTGCCCACCGAAGACGCCACCCCACCGGTCATGAACAAGAATTTGGCCATCGCTGCCTCCTCAGGCTGCGGGCGTCCACCGGACGCCCCTACGCGCGCCGCGCGCGACGCGCCCCCGACGATCCGCCCGATCCGCTCGATCCGCCCGATCCGCCCGACCCGGCCCGGCGCGCCGCGCGCCCGCGCCCATGAGAGCGC
>NZ_DASYZI010000092.1:0-46624 GCF_035946395.1 Actinocrinis sp. | reverse complement strand
CCGGCATCAAGATCCCTGACAAGGTCATCAAGGCCCTACCGATCACCCGCCACGACTGGCACGGCGACTGGAACTACACCCTCAACCCAACCGACACACCCGAACCAGGAGTCATTGATTCACGCTGAGCCCTTAGGGCACGGGAACTGCGACAGGGTTACGACGCCGGGGCGCGCGGGCCGGGCATATTTTCGCAGTACTCGTATTCTGTTCGGAGCGGGGACGAAAGCGTTCCCGGCCTGCGCAGACGGTGTTTTCGCAAGGGTGAGCCGCCTTGACACGTTCTGTGGCGGTTGGCTACGTTGTTCCAGGCAACGCAGGATCCTGTCTTCGTTTGCGTTCGTGTTTCCGCGGTGCCGCCCATCGCGAGCCGCGCGCCGCCCCGGCGCCTTTCCCAGAACGGTGACCGTGAGCACCACCACGGAGGACAGCGGCACACAGCAGGGCGTTCGGATCGGCGACCGGCGAAAGTGGTGGGCACTGGCCGTCGTCGCGGTGGCCCAGCTGATGACCGTGCTCGACCTGGCGGTCGTCTATGTCGCGCTGCCGAGCATGCAGCGGTCGCTGGGGATCTCGCTGGCGGACCGGCAGTGGGTCGTCTCGGCGTACGCGATCTCCTTCGGCGGGCTGCTGCTGCTCGGCGGGCGCCTGGTCGATCGGCTCGGCCGCAAGCGGACCTTCGTGTGGGCGCTGCTCGCCTTCGGCGCGGCCTCCGCGCTCGGCGGCGCGGCGACCAGCGGGGGGATGCTGTTCGCCGCACGCGCGTTGCAGGGCTCGATGGCCGCCGTGGTGGCCCCGGCCGTGCTCTCCCTGGTCACGGTCACGTTCACCGAGCGCGCCGAGCGGGCCACCGCCTTCGCCGTGTTCGGCATGGTCTCCGGCAGCGGCGCCGCGATCGGGCTGATCGCCGGCGGCGTGCTGACCCAGTACGGGTCCTGGCGATGGTGCCTGTTCATCAACGTGCCGCTCGCCGTGATCGTGGCCGCGGCGGGCGCCGTGGCGCTGCGCGGCGACGAGCCCGCACCGCGCAGGGGCTACGACCTCGCCGGTTCCGTGACCGTGACGCTCGGCCTGGCCTGCCTGGCCGAGGGCTTCACCCGCGCCGAGCCCGACGGCTGGGGGTCGTCGGCCACCCTGGTGCCGCTGGCGCTGGGCGCCGCGCTGATCGCCGCGTTCGTCGCCATCGAACTGCGCAGCGACGCCCCGCTGCTGCCGCTGCGCATCGTGACCGAGTATCACCGCGCCCTGCTTTACCTGGCGGCCCTGCTGGCGAACGCGGCACAGCTGTCGCTGTTCCTGTTCCTGACCTACTACTTCCAGACCACCAGGCAGTACAGCGCGCTGCACACCGGCTTCGCGTTCCTGCCGTTCGCGCTGGCGGTGATCCTCACCGCGAACGTGAGCGCCAGCCGGGTCGTGCGGGCCGCGCCGATCACGCTCATGCTCACCGGGGCGGTGCTGAGCACCGGGGCGCTGCTGGCCTTCAGCACACTGTCGGCCGCCGACTCCTACCCCACGCGGGTCATGCTGCCGGAAGTCCTCATGGGCATGGGCGTCGCGCTCTCCCTCTTCCCGCTCAACAACGTGGTGCTGGCCGGGATCGACCCGGCTGACGCCGGTGTGGCCAGCGCGGCGATCGCCACCACCCAGCAGATGGGCGGATCGCTGGGCAACTCGCTGCTCAACTCCGTTTACGGCATCGCAGTCGCCGGATACGTCGCCGTCGGCTTGCAACGCGGTGATTCCACGGGCGCCGCGATGCGTGGATACGACGTCGTATTCCGCGCTGAGGCCGCGCTGTACGCGGTCTGTCTCGTCCTGTTCGCGCTGGTCGCCATGCACCTGCGCAAGAAGGCCGCCGCAGTGGGCTGATAGTCGATTCGGGGTCCGGCACAGGGCTTCGCCGGATATTCGGACGCAGCGACAGCCGCCAGCCTTGCGTTATGAGAATCGGCATCGCGATCAACGGAAGTCGTGGCGACATCCAGCCGTATACGGCGCTCGGGCACGCCCTCACCGCGGCCGGCCACGAGGTCGCGCTCACCGCGAACGTCGACGCGGCGCCGCTCGTCGCCGCGGCCGGACTGCGGTTCGTGCCGATGGACACGCTCGACACCCGCTGGTTCATGACCTCCGACGCGGGGCAGCACGCGCTGGCCTCCGGCACGCCGGAGGCGCTGCTGGACGGTGCCAACGCCTGGCTCACCGCCTCCCTGGACGGCATCGCGGCGGGTATCACCGCAGTGGCCGAGGGCGCCGACGCGGTGATCGCCGGCGCGCAGATCGACGACTACGCGGCCCCGATCTGCGAGGCGCTCGGCGTCCGGTTGATCGGCGGTTATCTGACGCCCTGGCTGCGCACCGCGGCCTTCGCCCAGGTCTTCAGCGCCGCGCGACAGCACGCCGCACAGCCGCGAACCGGCCCGGAGAACCTGCGCACCTATCAGGAGTTCGAGCGGGTCTACTGGCGCGGCAAGCACGACGCCGTCAACACACTGCGACGCTCGCTGGGCTTGCCGGCCGTGGACGCTTCGCTCATCCACACCGCCGCCGACGCGGATCTGACCGTCCTGCACGGCTACAGCCCGCTGCTCGTGCCGCGGCCCGGCGACTGGGGGCCGCGCAACGTGATGACCGGCTACTGGCGGCTGCGGGCCGACGTACGCGAGCGGCTCGGCGAGACGGCCGCCGTCGCGCGGCTGGAGGACTGGCTCGCGGACGGGCCGGCTCCGGTCTTCCTGGGCTTCGGCAGCATGCCGATCCTCGATCCCGCCCCGGTCCTGGAGATGGCGCTGGCCGCGGCGGCGAAGGCGGGGGTACGCATCCTGATCGGCGCGGGCTGGACGCAGCTGTCCGGGCTCGCCGACGCGCTGCCGCCGGACGCCGCGTTGGTCGGCGCGGTCGACCACGACCTGCTCTTCCCGCGCTGCCTGGCGGTCGTGCACCACGGTGGCGCGGGCACGACCGCCGCCGGGCTGATCGCCGGGCGGCCCACGTTCGTCTTCTCGATGTTCATGGACCAGCCGTTCTGGGGCACGCGCGTCGAGCGGTTGCGCGCGGGCGGCCGGCGCGCCTTCCGCGACCTCGACGTGCGGAGCCTGACCGAGGCGCTGACCCTGCTCGGCCGTCCCGAGGTGCGTCGGCGCGCGGCCGCAGTCGGCCGCCTCCTGCACGCGGAGGACGGTGTCGCGACTGCGGTCCGCGCCATTGAGACGGCGGTGGCTCAGCCGACCGGAACGTGAAGCTCTTCGAGCGCGGCGAGCGCCGCTTCGCAGCACGCCGCGTCCTGCTCCCCGGTGCCGCCGGCCACGCCGAGCGCGCCGGCCACCGCGCCGTCGCGCAGCACGGGCACGCCGCCGTGCAGGAAGCTGATCCGCGGCTCGGCCGCGACCAGGGCCTGCCGGATCGGCTCGGGGAAGACGCCGCTGGCCTCACGCGTCGGCATCCGGCAGTTCAGAGCGCCGAACGCCTTGCGGTCGGCCAGCGTGGCCGCGGCCGGGAAGATCCCGTCCATCCGTTGCGTGGCGACGGCCGCGCCCGCCGCGTCGAGCACGGTCGCGGCGACCACGGCGCCGTCCGCGCGGGCCTGCCGGACCACGGCGGCCAGCATCGTGAGGGCGTGGTCCAGCGAGAGTTCGGTCATGGTGATGGCTCCTCGGTTGAAGTGAGATCCCTGATGAAGGTGAGGATCGCGCCGGCGACCGTGTCCGGTTGCTCAAGGACCAGCATGTGGCCGGCCCCCTGGATCACGAGCAGCCGGGCGTGCGGAAGCAGCGACGCGTAACGGCGTACGGTCTCGGCGGGGACGATCCGATCGGCCCCGGCCTCGATCACCAGCGCCGGGCAGGTCACCCGGCGCAGCAGCCGCGGCTGCGGCGTGGTCAGGCCGATCGGCGCGATCAGCGTGAGCGAGCGCACCAGCGCGGGGAAGGTGGCCGCGAACTCGGCTGCGATCCAGCCCCCGAGCGAGTAGCCGACCAGGTCGAACCGGCCGCGCAGGCCCAGGGCCCGGCGCAGGTCGTCGTAGTGCACGACCAGGTCGCCCATGTCGCGCAGCCAGTCCTGCGCCGGGGTCTCGCCGCACCCGGGATGTTCGGGTGCGATGACTTCGGCGCCGGCGGCCAGCGCCTCGTGTACTTGCAGCCACTTACCGGTCATGCCCGCGCCGTGCAGGTACAGCAGTGGCGGCCCGGCGCCGCGGCGGCGCACCGCCACCGGGGCGCCCAGCACGTCGAGGAACTGCGCGTCGAGCACCGGAGGCAGCGTGAGACCGGGAGTCACGGCGTGCGTTCGGCTCGGCCGCGGCGCTCGACCCGCATCGGCAGGCCGGGCCTCGGGCGCACGATGATCCGGGCCTGCGGGCGCACCTGCTCGCGCCCGATGGCCGTGAAGCGCCAGGACTGGCTGATGGTGGCGAGCGCCAGCACCGCCTCGGTCTGGGCGAACACGTTGCCGATGCACTGGCGCGGGCCGCCGCCGAACGGGAAGTACGCGAACTTCGGGCGGTCGGCGCCGAGCGCGCTGCCGGCCAGCGGGTCACGCTCCCCCGCGTCCGGCTCGACCCAGCGCTGCGGGGCGAACCGTTCAGGCTGCGGCCACCAGCGTGGGTCGCGGTGCACGACCCACGGGCTCATCATCACCATCGCGTCCGCCGGAAGCCGGTATCCGGCCAACTCGCGCTCCCGCAGGGGCCGGCGGCCGACCGTCCAGACCGGCGGATAGATGCGCAGCGCCTCCTCGAAGACGGCAGTGGTCCAGCGCAGCCGCGGCAGGTCGTCGATCGTGGCGGGGCGTCCGGCGAGGACCTCGTCGACCTCCGCATACAGGCGGCGGGTCGCCTCGGGGCTCCCGGACAGCAGGTGGAACGCCCAGGCCAGCCCGTTGGCGGTGGTGTCGTGCCCGGCCATCAGCAGGGTCAGCGCCTCGTCGCGCACCTGCCGGTCGTCCATCGGCTCGCCGGTGTCCGCGTCGCGGGCCTGCAAGAGCAGGGACAGCAGGTCGCCGCCTTGTGCGCCGTCCGCCCGCCGCCGCGCGATCAGCTTGAACACCACCGAGTCCAGCGCCGCCCGGCCTCGCAGGAACCGGACATTGGCGGGCAGCGGGAGCCGGGCGAGCAGCCCGCCGGCGGGCATCAGCGCGTAACGCAGCGGGCCGTCGTTACGCGGCATCGCGGTGCGGATCGTCTCGGCCACGTCGCTTTCCAGCGCCACGTCGAAGACGGTGCGGGCCACGATCGCCATCGTCAGCAGCACCATCTCGCGCAACATGTCCACCTCACCGCCGTCCGGCCACCGCGCCGTGTGTTCCCGCGACAGCTCGACGAAGGCGTCGCCGTATGCCGCGATGCGCTGTTTGTGGAATAGCGGCTGGATCAGCCGCCGCTGCTTGCGGTGCAGGTCGCCGTCGCTGGTGAGCAGGCCCTGGCCGAGCAGCATCGTCAGCGGGGTCTGCCGCTTCCCGGTCGCGGTGCTGCGCAGGATGTCGTTGCCGTAGAAGCGGTTGGCGGTGACCAGCACCTCCTGGATCGCTTCCGGGTCGCTTACCAGGTAGATCGGCCGTTGCGGCAGCGGCAGCCTGACGAAGGCGCCGTAGCGTTCACGCATCGCGGCGAAGAACCGCGGCGGCTGCGTGGCCAGCGTGCGCACGGCGGAGAACGGAATGCGCTGCGGGCCGGGCATCAGCTCCGGCGCGCGCAGGGCGGTGTCGGCCATGGCGGCTACTCCTGACGGTCGGAAACGGATCGGCGGGCGCCGCCCGTGCTGCGAGCTATATACGTTCCGTGATACCCCCTGGCCCGTCCGAGCGGCGCGAGCAGCCGGAAGACCAGATCCTGCAACCAGAGCGGTGGTCCGGCGAGGTAGAGCTCGCCGCGGAAGTACATGCCGCTGGCCGCGGCCTGCAACAGCTTGGGGATGCCGCGTTCACTGGTCAGGCCGTCGGAGGCGAGCCCCCACATCGTCTGTAGCAGTTCGTCGGAACGCATCGCGGGTCGCAGTGTGCTGTACAGGTGCGCCGTGGCGGGGGTGTGGTTCACGATCCGGTGCGCGGTGCCCGGGGCGACCACGTAGGTCTGGCCGGGAACGGCGAGGATGTCCTCGCCGCCGATGCGGATGCGCACCGAGCCTTCCAGGACCTCGAAGGTCTCCTCCTGCCGGGGGTGGACGTGCGCGGCGGCGACGTACCCGCCGGAGGAGAGGTAGTAGTCGGCTTCCAGCAGTTCGCCGCCGGTCTCGTGCCGGGTGGAGCGGAAGACGGCCCGCTCTCCGGTCATGGTGTTCTCGATCACGTCTCCCGCGCGGGGCACGGTTCCTCCTGGTCGGCGCCTTGGATGAGGGCTCTTCAAACAGGGATGAGGCGGGCCGCGAGGTCCGGGCGGTCGGCCGGGCCGCGCAGCGCGATGTAGCGGTCGGGGCGCACCACGATCAGCGCCGCGCCACGCAGGCCGAGCGCCTCGGCCAGCCGCCCGCTCGGGTCGTCGACCACCCGGATCCCCGCCGGCAGCCGCGCCGCCTCGGCTTTGTCGAAGTGCTGACGGCCTGGCAGCAGGATCGTGTAGTCCAGCGGCGCGAGCAGGTCCCAGAGCGCGTCGTCGCCGACGCGGACGTCCGGCAGCCGGCTCCCGGCGCTCAGCGACGCTTCCGTCAACAGCCGTACGCGTGGCGCCGCCATGACCGTCGAGCGCGGCTGGCGGGCGGAGAGCCCCGCGAGCGCGGGCACGACCCGGCGTTCGATCAGATCCCTTCGCTGGGCGAACCGCCACAGCGCGTCACGGGCGGCGACGGCGGCGGGTAGGCGCAGCGTGCCCGCGCGGGTGGCCCGGTCGGTGGCCCGGACCGTGGCGCGGGCGGCGGGCCGCCGCTCGGTGTCGTAGCTGGTGAGCAGTTCGTCTCCGGCCCGGCCGAGGGCGACGCGCGCGAGCTTCCAGCCCAGGTTCGCCGCGTCCTGCAACCCGGCGTTGATGCCCTGCGCGCCGGCCGGGCTGTGCACGTGCGCCGCGTCGCCGGCGATCAGCACTCTGTTGTCGCGGAAGTGGGCGGCCAGCCCCTGCCGGACGCGGAAACCGGTCACCCACTGCGCCTCGGTGACGCGCAGTGGGACCGCAGCGCGCCGCGCCGCCTGCGCCGCGAGCCGTTCCAGCGGCCACTCGTCCGGGTCGGGCCGCACGCGCCCGACGTTCATGGTGATCCGCCAGAGCATGCCGTCCGGGCCGCGGTCGAGCAGCGGCACCACGTGCAGCACCCGGCCGCCGGCCAGGAAGTAGTTGACGCCGTCCGGGTCGAGCGCGGTGTCGAGCCGCACGTCGGCAGCGATCCAACCCGCCGGTTCGAGCCGCTGGTGCATCCGGATGCCAGCGCTCTCGCGCACCGCGCTCGCCGCGCCGTCGCAGCCGACCACCCACGCGGCGGTCGCCTCTTCGGCGCCCGACGGATGCGCGAGGCGCACACTGACCGCGCGGCCCTCCTGCCGAACAGCGACGCAGCGCATCCCGCGCTCGACCTTTCCGCCCAAGTCGGCCAGCCGCCGCTCCAGCAGCGCCTCCGTCTCGTACTGCGGCAGCACCAGCCCGAACGGGAAACGCGTGCGCAGCGTGTCGAGCCGGAAGCCGAGCGCGGGCCGGCCGCGGGACCAGACCGTGGAGCCGTGCAGCCGCACGCCGCGCCGCACGGCGGCCTCGGCGACGCCGAGACCATCCAGGATCTCCAGCACGCGCGGCCAGATCGCGATCGCTTTGCTGCGTGTGCCGCGCTCCCCCGCCGCCTCCACCACCCGGCACGGCACGCCGCGCCGGTACAGGTCGCAGGCCAGCGCCAGGCCCGTGGGCCCGGCCCCGACGACGATGATCGGGTCGGGTGTTGACTTCGACATCGGACCTCCCGGGCCGTGTGTCAGGGCCGCAGGTCAGGCCAGCCGGTAGAGCCGGTATTCCAGGCCCAGGCCAGCGGTGAAGCGGCCCTCGCCGACGAAGAGCGCCTGGTTGACCCACGCGTACTCCTCGGCACCGCACTCCAGGCGCGGCACGATCCGGAAGTAGTGGTCCTCGAACGCCGTCGCCTCGCCCTGCGCGATGGCCGCCGCGGCGGCGTCGTTCATCTCGATCAGGCCGTGGTACTGGGCGTAGATGATCGCGCCGTCGTCGGTCTCGAACTGGGCGCGCACGTCCATCCGGGCCCAGCCGTCCTGTCCCATCAGCGCCCAGTCGGCGCCGGCGGGCAGCACCTTGCCGTTGATCCGGGGTCCGGACAGCGCCCCGTCGGCGACGGAGAAGACCATGCGCACGCCGAACGGCCCGGCGCCGACCAGCAGCGGCGGATTGAGGGTCGCGGTGCAGGTCGCTTCGAACTGGAGGTCCATCGCGGTGTGGCCTACCCTTCGGGGTCGTGGCGGCGCAGTACGAGCGCGGTGTTGTGCCCGCCGAACGCGAACGAGTTGCTGACGGCCGCCTCGACGCGCTGCGCGCGGCCGCGGCCCGGGACGTAGTCGAGGTCGTGCCCGACGTCGGGCACGCCGTGGTTGATCGTCGGCGGGATCCAGCAGCGGTCCAGTGCCAGCGCGGTGATCGCTGCTTCGAGCGCGCCGGCCGCGCCGAGCAGGTGCCCGGTCATCGACTTGGTGGCGCTGACGGCCAGCGACTTGGCGTGCGCGCCGAAGGTGCGCAGGATCGCGAGCGCTTCGGCGGCGTCGGCCATCCGGGTCGAGGTGGCGTGCGCGTTGATGTACCCGATTCGCTCGGGCGCCAGGCCCGCGTCGGCGAGGGCGAGTTCGATCGCGGCGCCGGCGCCGGCGCCCGTCGGATCTGGAGCGGTCATGTGGTGCGCGTCGTTGGTCTGCCCGAAGCCGCACAGCTCGGCGTAGACGTGCGCGCCGCGCCCGACTGCGGCGTCGAGCGGTTCGAGGACCATGACAGCCGCGCCCTCGGCGAGTACGAAACCGTCGCGTTGGGCGTCGAACGGCCGTGAGGCCTTCTGCGGCTCGTCGTTGCGCGTCGACAGGGCCCGCATGTTGGCGAACCCGGCGACGATCGGCGAGACGAGGCACGCCTCCGCGCCGCCCGCCACCGCCGCCTCGGCGTAGCCGTCGCGCACCAGGCGCATGGCGTGGCCGAGGGCGTCGGCCGAGGCGGCGCAGGCGGTGACCGTCGCCGTGCTCGGGCCGCGCAGCGCGAAGCGCAGCGCCACGTGCGCGGCGGGCATGTTCGCGATCGAGTTCGGCACGAAGAACGGGGAGACCAGCTGGGGCCGGTCGATGTCGGTCAGCACGCCGCGGTGGATGCTGGCCGCACCGCCGATCGCGCTGCCGATCGCGGTGGCGGTGCGTTCCGGCGCGGCCAGGCCCCCGGCGTCGTCGACCGCGAGCTGCGCCGCCGCGAGCGCGAAGTGCAGCACCCTGTCGAGCCGGACCGCGTCCTTGCGCGAAACCCAGTCGCGCGGTTCGAAGTCGGGCACCTCCCCGGCGATGCGCACCGGGAGCCGGTCGGCGTCGAATCCGGAGATGCGCCGTACCCCGGAGCGGCCGGCGGCGAGGCTCGACCACAGCGCCTCGATGCCGGTGCCGAGCGGGCTCACCACGCCGATGCCGGTCACCGCGACCCGGCGCCGCGGTGGTGCGGCGGACGCGGCACGTCCGCGTGACGGGGCCGTTCGCGCCGCGCGTCCGCGCGGTGGGGTCGGCCCGCTCAATGTTCGGCGTCCGCGGCGAACCCGAAGAGCTTCTCCATGCGCATGGCCAGCCGCACGTCGCCCTTGACGTGCAGGCGACCGTGCAGCAGCAGGTCGACTCCGCGCCGTGCCGCGCTGGCCATCTCCACGAAGCCGACGCTGTCGACGGTGAGCGTGACCTTGGGCTCGGCCGCCGGGTCGGCCTCGGCCACGGCACAGTCCCGCGGGCCGATGAGCAGATCGCAGTCCACGAAGTCGTGCGGCGAGCGCCGCACCCGCCAGCGCACCAGGGTCTGGTCGAGAGACGGGTCGGGGACGTAGTACTGCGGCATGCGCCGGAAGGCGTCGCGCAGCACGTCCTCGCCGTCCGGGGTCTGCAACCAGGCGGCGAGGTCCTTGCGCGACAGCCCCTTGATGGCGGCCCGCACCTCGCCTCGGTGCCCGGAGCGCAGGCCCGCGACGCGTTCGGGGGACAGCAGCTTCGTATCAGTCATCGAGCTCTCCCGGTACGCTCAAGTTCGCGGTCGGCGGACGACGGCGCGGACGTGTTCACGGACGCGGTGGCCGTCGCGAGCGCCGCCGCCAGTTCTCCCGCAGGGTCGGTTCCGGGCAGCCGCGCTGCGACGTGCCCGTCCGGTCGCACCAGAACGGCCTCGCCGGCCGCCAGGCGGTAGTGCTCGGCGAAGGCCCCGGTGGCGTCCGTCCACGCCTGCGCCGGGCCCGCGCCGTCGCCCGGTGCCACGACCACCAGCCGCAGTGGCGCCGGCAGGGGTGCTGTCGGTCGTGATGGTGTCGGTCGCTTGGCGGCGCGCGCCGCCTCGGTCCAGCCGTCCGAGTCGGCTGTGAACAGCGCGAAGCCGGTCCCCGTGCAGTCCGCCACGGCGAGGCGGCCGTTCTCGCCGTCCAGCCAGGCGTGTGGCGCCAGCGCTCCTGGGACGGCGGCGGGGTGGTAGTCGACGATGTCCTGCACGACGGTGCCCACCGGACGCTCAGGGCCCGGATACCGGAAGCCGAGGGCCTGGCCGGCGAAGTCGAAGTGCGGCCGGTGCGACTCGATCAGCGGGGCCAGTTCACGTCGTGCCGCCCCCTCGTCGCTGGCGAGCGCGGCGGCGTACGGCACCGCGTCACGCTCCAGGAAGTCGCGCATCCGCAGGGCGTTGTGTTCGCTCTGTCTGGCGTTGAACGCGGCGACCGGACGGCGTTCGGCCTCATAGGTGTCCAACAGCGCGTCGCCGGCCCGGCCGCGCAGTACTGCGGCCAGCTTCCAGGCCAGGTTGTGCGCGTCCTGGATGCCGGTGTTCATGCCGAAGCCGCCGGTCGGTGGGAAGGTGTGCGCGGCGTCCCCGGCGGTGAAGACACGTCCTGTCGCGTCGCGCCAGCGGCGGGCGGTGGTCGTCGCCATCGTCCACGTGCGCACGGAGCGCACCGTCGGCCCGATGTCGGCGCCGACCGCGGCGGCGATCAGGGCCAGGTGGTCGGTGTCCGGGTCGAACAGCGATGCCTGGGTGTCGCCGTCGAGTGCGGGGATCTCCAGCAGCCACTCGTCCGTACGCGGTCCGACGCTGATGACGACGCCGCTGACCTCGCGGTTGGCCACCCAGTACAGGGCGCTGCGCCGGTCCTTGACCCAGGGTCCCAGCTCGCCGGTGAAGTGGATGTCCAGCAGTCGGCCGAGCACCCGCTCGGTCGCGGTCTCGATGCCGACCTGTTCGCGCAGCGGGCCGTGCAGGCCTTCGGCGAGCACCGCGTACCGCGCCACGACGGTTCCGGTCGTGCCCGATGAATCAACGCACGGCACGCGTACTCCGTGCTCGGGGCCGGCGGTCAGGGCCGTCGCGGTCCAGCCGGAGGCGAGCCGTGTGCCGGGCTGCTCGCGCAGCGCGGCGGCGAGGATCGATTCGAGCAGATGCTGGCCGCAAATGGCGGGCAGCACCGGGCTCTGCCCGGTCATCCGCATCAGGGCGCTGTCGGAGGGCAGCAGGTCGATCGCGCCCAGGTCGGCCCCTGCCATCCGGGTGACGAAGGAGATGCGCGCCAGCGAGTCGATCTCGGCGCCGGCCCGGCGCACCTCGCCATCCACGCGCAGCCAGCGCAGGATCTCCATCGTGCGGGTGTTGACCATCGTGGCCCGGGGATGAGCCGATGGCGTGGTACGCGTCTCCAACACGATCGAGCGCACGCCGTGTGCGGCCAGGCACAGAGACATGGCCAGCCCGACCGGGCCGCCGCCGACGATGGCGACCTCGGTTTCCGTCGGCGCCGTCTCGTTCACCGCGACCCCGCCGCGGCCGGGGCCCGGACCGGCGCCAGCCGTGCACGCACCGCCGCGTCGAGCCGCGAACGGCCGAGCAGCGAGACGAGCACGAGCAGCGGCAGTCCCAGCACGATGGCGCCGAGCAGGCCGGCGACGAACGCGACGGTCAGCGTGACGCGCCACGTACGCCGGGTGCTCGCGCGGATGATCCGCCCCCAGAGGGCGAATGCGCGCCCCGCGATGAGGTCGCCCGCCGCGATCGGCACGTCGACCGGCGCGGCGTCCCGCGCGGCCAGCACCTGCCGGACCCGCTCGTCGAGCGACGCGCCCGCGACGGTGTCCGTGCCGGTGCCCAGGCCGGTCGTATCCGTGCCGGCCGCGTCCGCGGTGAACCGGGCGGCCAGGGCCTCGCCGAGTTCGCCGAGCCGGGTGATCTCGCTCGCGCTGATCCCGGCCGGCGGCAGCCGCCAGATCGGCGCGCGCCGGCCGCGCAGCAGCCACGCCAGCGTCGTCACGAAGGTCACCGCCGCCGGAGCGGCGTCGATCGCCGCGACCGTGCCGAGGTAGCGGCCCTCGGCCCGCTCGACCCGGTGCCGTACGTCCAGCGCGGCCGAGTACCACATGTTGCGGCAGGCCACGACGCCGATCACGCTCTGCCCGCCGAACGATCGCAACGCCAGCAGCGAGCGCACGGGGATCGACGGGGCCAGATACCAGACCTGGAAGCCCAGCACCACCAGGTCGGCGCGCGGCGCGCGAGGCGGATCGACGTCGATGTCGACGACCGCCTCGGGATCCACGGCGTCCGGGAAGACTCCGAAAAAGCGCCGCAGCGGCCACGGGAACGGATAGGGCGCCTTCGGCCGGACCGCGATCCACTCGACCCGGCTGCCGGCCTTCTCCAACGGCGCCACCAGTGCGGTCAACGCCTCGTAGAGCTGCCCCGTCTGCGAGTACGCGTAGACCGCGAGGCTGGGCATGGCACACGGCCGCGGTACGACGGGCGTGCTGCGATCGGGTTCCATCCGGCTCAGCCCTGCCCGCGGCCGTCGGCTGTCACGGCGGTCAGGTGCATGAAGGAGACGGAGAACCGGCCGGACTCCGGCACCATGCACAGCATCGTGTCGCCCGGATCGACCAGCCCTCGGGCCAGGATCTCCTCCAGGATCACGTAGATGCTCGCGCAGCCGATGTTGCCGACCCGCGGCAGGTTGCTGTACCAGGCCTCGTCGGCGGGGCTGTGCGTGCCGCGCCTGCGCATCTCCCGCAGCACCATCTGCTTCATCCGCTCGCTGGAGTAGTGCGCGGGCAGCCAGCGCAGCCGGTCCGGGTCGAAGCGCCCGGCGGCCAGCAGCCGCTCGTACTCGTCGATGCCGACCTTGACCAGGTGCGGCAGCAGCGCGAGGTTCTGGCGCAGCGACAGCGCGCCGTCGGCCAGCGCCTCGGCCGGGGTCGCGTAGTCCCACCAGGACTTCGTCGCGGTGCTGCCGGGCAGGCCGAAGTACATGCAGGTGTCGGCGGTGTTCGCGTACGAGGTCAGCGATATCCAGTCGATGCGCAGGCTCACCCCGTCGGCGGCGGGCCGGTCGCGCACGATCGCCGCGCCCGCGCCGTCCGAGAGCATGTAGCGCAGGAAGGCCATCTCCATGGCCAGCGAGCCGTCGTCGTCGACCGGCCGCACCCCGGCCATCCGGCTGCTCTTGAACGAGCGGCTCGGGCTCTCGCAGGCCACTGCGACGGCGGTGTGCTGCTCGCCGACCGCGACGTGCAGGTACGCGCTCTTGAGCGCCATCATGCCGCTGTTGCAGACCCCGTGCGTGCTGATGATCTCGCACGGCGGGCTGCCCAGTTCGCCGTGCACCATGCTGGCCATCCCCGGAGCGATCAGATCGGGGATGGTGCTGCCCGCGGCGATCAGTTCGAGGTCGTCCAACCCGATCTCGCAGCGGGAGACCGCGTCGCGCACCGCCAGCGCGGCCATCCGCGTGTTGCTGTAGACCGTCTGCTGTTTCTTGTCGATGGCGTAGTGGCGGGTCACGATCCCCGCGTTGGCCAGCGTCTGGTCGCGCAGGCTGGTGGTCGCCCGGCCCGCCGTCCCGATGTAGTCCTCGATCTGGTCGTTGGGTATCGGCTCGCCGGGCAGGAATTTGCCCATGGCGGTGATGTACGCCGTCATCAGCTCTCGACTCCTTATGCCATCTGGTTGAGTACGAACGCGAGGATGTCGCCCACCGTGTGGATCTCGGCGATCGCCTCGTTGTCGAGCCGCACGGTGTACTTGTGCTGAAGCGCCTGCGCCATCCCGATCAGATCGAGCGAGTCGAGGCCGAGATGGTCGAACAGTTCGGTCTCCTCGGTCACCTGCGACTCCTCGACGCCGCACCGGGTGGTGAGCATCGACTTCACGTCGCCGTACAGGTCGTCTCGCAGGGCCAAGGTCCGCCTCCAGGTCCGTAGTGCCCGCGTGGTGCCGTTGCGGTCAAGACTGCCGATAACGGGTGATCCCTCACTATCCGGAGAACCCCGGCCTAAGACCCCGAATCGGCTCTTATCAGGGTTGCGCGACACCGGTCAGCTGGCCCGCCGGTCGCGCAGCGCCAGCGAGCGTTCGTGCTCGACCATCCGGGCCAGCAGGGTGCGCGAGGAGATGCCGAGCTTGGCGAAGATGCGGGTCAGGTGGGTCTCCACGGTCTTGCCGCTCAGCAGCAGCTGCGCCGCGATCTGCCGGTTGGTGCGCCCGGCCGCGACCAGTTCGGCCACCTGCCGTTCGCGCTCGGACAGCGGCAGTTCCTCGTCCTCGGACGGCGGCACGGCGACCGGCGGGGGCCGTCGGCCGAGCCGGCGCAGCTGCCGGGCGGCCTCCCGCTCGTGGCGTACGGCCGCGCAGAGCCGGAACTCCTCCAGCGCGCCGCGCAGCACACGGGCCGCCCGGTCGCGCTGGCCGGCGAGCGTGAGTGCGTACGCCTCGGCCATCTGGATGCGCCCCGTCTCGATCCTGCGGCCCAGGGGGGCGGCGGCCTGCGCCGCCCTGGCAGCGCTCTGCGCCGCGTCGGCGTACTGTCGGCGCGCGGTCAGCACGGCCGCGCGCGTCCAGCCCGCGTACGCGACGGCCATGGCCAGGCCGGTGGCCTGCGCGATCGCCTCCGCGGTCGCGGCCGCCTCTGCCGCCGCCTCCGGCTGCCCGTCGTCGAGGGCCGCCTGCGCCAGGCGGTGCTGCCACGCGCACTGCTGCGCGGGTCCGGTCCACGCGGTGTGCTGGGAGAGCCGCCGCACGGCCTCCAGGTCCACCGAACCCTCGCCGAGATCGAGCTGGATCGCGGCGCGGGCCTGCTCCATCACCGCCTGCAACGGGCTACCGTCACGTGCCGCCCGCACCGCGTCGCGCGCGGCGCGCACCGCCTCGGCCGCGTCGCCCGCCGCGGACAGGACGGCGGCGCGGATCGCCAGTCCGTGCGCGAGCACCGGTGGCGCGCCGCCGTCCCGGCCGAGTTCGATCGCCAGGTCGCTCGCCGCGGCGGCCCCGGCCAGCCGGCCGAGCGCCAGTTCGGCGCGGGCGACCAGCAGATGCGCCGGGCCGCTCCACCAGGCGCGGGCCTGGCGGGCGTCCGCCATCGGCAGCCGGCCCAGCAGTGCCAGGGCGGCGGGATAGTCCTCCAGCAGGATCTCCAGCCAGCCGAGCGCGAGCAGCGCGTGCGGGTGCTCGTCCCGCCCGCCGGGCAGGCCCGCGACGAGCGAGCGTGCCGTCTGCCGCGCGGCGCGGGCGGCGTCGATCCGGTGCCTGGCCAGTTCGCCGATCCCGAGCAGGCTTGCGGCCGCGGCCTGGCCGCCCGGATCGCGCGCGGCCTTGGTGTGCCGCAGCGCTTCCGCGGCGTGCTGACGCACCTGGTGCCAGTCGAGGCTCAGCGCGGCGGCGGACGCCGCGAGCACGAGCAGGAACCCGCTCTGCGCGCCGGCGGCGCCGCCCGCCCTGGCCAGCGCCATGCGCACCCGGGACGAGGAGAGCGCGGCGTCCCCGGTCAGCTGGTCGATCGTGGCGAGCGCGCCGATGGTGGCCAGCCAGCCGTCGGCCGGCTTGTCGGCGCCGGACCGCAGCGCCGCCTCGTACGCGCAGCGCGCTTCCGGCAGGCGGCCGGCGCCGGCCGCCGCGTCGGCGTGCGCGAGCAGGGTTTCGCGGTGCGCGGCCTGGTCGCCCCGAGACAGTTCGCTCGCTGCCCGCAGCAGTGCCACCGCCGTGTCGGGGTCTTGCACGAGGCTCTCCCGTCCGGCGCGCACGAGCACGTCGACGGCTGCGGGGTCGGGCGGGACCGCGAACCTGGCCAAGTGTTCGGCACGCTGGCGCACCGGGGCGTCGGCCAGTTCGAGCGCGGCGCGCCGATGCGCGGCGAGCCGCCAGCCCGGCGGGGTCAACTGGTAGACCGCCTGGCGGACGATCGGCCTGCGGAAGACGAACTGCCGCGGCATACCGGTCTCCCGCAACAGCCCGGCCGCCGTCAGCTCGCCCGTCGCCGCCGCGGCGGCCGCCGCCTCCGGCGCGCCGCTGACCGCGCACGCCAGGTCGAGATCGAACGCCTCGCCGAGCACCGCTGCCGCGGCCAGCACGTCGCGCGTGCCCGAGGAGAGCACGGCCAGTTCGCGGTGCACCGCCTCGGTGATGGACGGCGGCACGAAACAGTGTTCGTCCTCACCCCCCGCCTGTTGGACCGCAGCGCGGGCCAGTTCCCGCAGATAGAAGGGATTGCCTCCGCTCTGGCGCATCAGCCGCGCGCGGCGCAGCGGCCCCTCGACCGTGTCGAGCAGCGCCGCGGCGTCCTGCTCGCCGATCGGGCCGAGCCGCACCATCGCCCCGGGAAGCTCGCAGCGCAGCGAGAGCCCGGCCAGCGCCTCGCTGCCGAGGCCGCCGCGCCAGGCGCCCACGATCGTCAGCCTGCCGCGCGGCGGGCGTTCGAGCAGGTGCGCTATCAGCGCCAACGACTGCGGATCGGCCCACTGTAGGTCGTCGAGCAGGAGCACGAGCCCGGCGGGCTCGGCGAGCCGCTCCAGCAGCGCGCGCACCGCCCGATGGGCGCGATACGTGCTGTCCTGTAGGCCGACGCACTCCTGGTATCCGTATCCGGCCAGCGCGGGGAAGACGCGGGCCAGGTCCCCGACGCGTTCGCCGCCGAGTGCGTGCAGCCGCTCGGGTTCGAGCGTCGCGAGGTAGTCGTCGAGCGCGTGCACGAGCAGCCCGAACGGCACGTGGCTCTCGAACTCGCTGCCGCAGGCGCGCACCACCATCGTGCCGGAAGCCCGCGCCAGCGCGGCGACCTGCCGCAACAGCCAGGTCTTGCCGATCCCCGGCTCACCCGTGACGAACGCCCAGGCCGCGCCCCGCCCCTCGCGCTCCAGCAGCCGTCCGACCTGATCGAGCTCCTCCTGCCGTCCCACCCCGTTACCAGACCTCTGACTTTCCATCGTCCCGCTCTCCACGGCTCGTCCGGGCGGACCGTCCGGTGGCGCTCGTCCCCGTCGTCCGGCGCGCCGCGGCCCGGTGGGACCGGGGCCTCGGCGGCCGCGCTTCAATCAGAGCTCTTACCTCACGTGCACCGGTTTCCACCCGCCGCGCGTGCGCGCGCGGTCGGTCGGGCTCGAAGAGGGGTCACCGCGCCGTGACGACCATCCGGGCCTCGTCGGGACACATCAGCGCCTGAGGCAGTTCGCGCGGCGGACGGTCCGAGACGGGCGTCAACCGCCAGCGGGACGCGATGGCGGCCACGGTCGCGGTCATCTGCGCCCAGGCGTACCCGTCACCGATGCACTGCCGCTTGCCGCTGAGGAAGGGGATGTACGCGCCCTCCATCGGCTGCGGCGCACCGGGTGCCCAGCGCTCCGGGTCGAAGCGCAGCGGATCCGGGAAGGAGCGCGGATCGCGGTGCAGCGCGTACAGGCTGAACAGGGTCTCGGTGCCGCGCGGGAAGAGGTGTCCGCCGAGTTCCACCTCCGTGTTCGCCCGCCGCATGAACATCCAGCCCGGGTGATACAGCCGCAGGCACTCGGTCAGCAGCTGCCGAGTGTAGGTCAGCCTGCCCAGGTCCTCGATCCTCGGCGAGCGCCCGGCGAGCACGCCGTCCACCTCGTCGTACAGCCGCGCGGCTATCTCGGGATTGCGGCTGAGCTGGTAGAAGAGCCAGACCATCATGAAGCCGGCGGTCTCGGTGCCGGCGAACAGGATCAGGAAGATCTCGGCGGCGACCTGCTCCTCGCTCATCCCCTCGCCTGTCTCGGCGTCGCGGGCGGCCAGCAGCATCGAGAGCAGGCTGCCGTCCTGCTTCCCGCTGTCGCGCTGCTCGGCGACGGCTCCGATCACCGCGGCGCGCATCCGCCCGGTTGCCCGCTCGTACCGGCGGTTGCCCGGCGTCGGCAGCTTCTCCAGAGCATCGGTGGGCGCCATCGACCGCCATGCCAGACCTTTGAGGACGGTCGTCCAGGAGCGGCGGACCTCGGCCTGTACCCGGTCGCTGACATCCGCGGCGAACAGAGTCTTGGCGACCATCGAGAGCATCAGCGTGAGCGCCTCCTGTTTGAGCGGCACCTCCTGGCCCGGACGCCAGGAGGCGGCCATCGCGTCCGCCGACGCGGCCATCGTCTCGACGTACTCGGCGATCCGCTCGCGGTGGAAGGCGGGCTGGATCAGCCGCCGCTGCCGCTGGTGAAACTCCCCATTCGACACCGGCAGGCCGTTGCCGAAGGTTTCGCGGATCTTGTCGAAGTACTTGCCCTGGTCGTACTTGCGGCCGTCGGTGACCAGCATCCGGTGCAGCAGGTCGGGGGTGTTCACGCAGAGCACCGGCTTTGGCCCCAGGTAGATCCAGGCCAGGTCGCCGACCGTGCGCAGCGACTGCATGAAGGGCAACGGCCGGCGCAGCAGCTGCGGCACATGGCCGAGCACCGGCATCCGTCCTGGAGCGGTGGGTACGGCGGCGTCGTGCGGATTAAAGGTCACTGTGACTCCTTAATTGCGCGCCGCCCGGGATTCAGCGCAGCTGCGGCCCATGAATGTGAGAGGACAACAGGATTCTGCTTGAGCCTTCGGCGCCGCCATATCCGGGAAATCCCGATCCACTACCCCTAAGCTACGTTCACATCACCTCACAAACGTTCCGGCGAGCGGTACCGGAGCCCACATCAACGCTGCTACCTGGAATGATGACCTGCCAGAATCATAACATTGCCATAATCGGCATGGCGCGAGATCACCGTCATCCATGCGGCTTCCACAAGAAATCCGCGACTTTCCCGGCGGCTATTGACGATCCGGCGCGCCGCCGCTTTCCTTTGCGAGTATGGCGAACGAAAGGATACGCGTCGGGCGAATGGCAGATTCGGCCGGGGGCGCCGAATCCGTCGGACTGCCGCCGCAGGGTGGCCGGTCAGGCCCGGGGCACGGCCGATGACGACCGAAGCCGACGTCGACGTCGACGTCGACGTGCTCATCGTCGGCGCGGGACTGTCCGGCATCGGCGCGGCGTGCCGCATCCAAACGCGCACCCGGCACACGTACGCCGTGCTGGAAGCGCGCGATGCGATCGGTGGCACCTGGGATCTGTTCCGCTATCCGGGCATGCGCTCGGACTCCGACATGTTCACCCTCGGCTACCCGTTCCGCCCGTGGAAGGACCGCGACGCGATCGCCGACGGCGCCTCGATCCTGCGCTACATCCGGCAGACCGCGGCGGAGTACGGCGTGGACCGGCGGATCCGGTTCGGGCACCGGGTGATCGCGGCGTCCTGGTCGTCGCAGCGGGCCCGGTGGACGGTGATCGCGGCGGCCGGCCCGCAGCGGCGGCGCGTGACGTTCGAGTGCAGATTCCTCTACCTGTGCACCGGCTACTTCGACCACAGCCGGGGGCACGAGATCGACATTCCCGGCAGCGAGCAGTTCGCCGGCACGATCGTGCATCCCCAGCACTGGCCCGACGGGCTCGACCACAGCGGACGCGAGGTCGTGGTGATCGGCAGCGGCGCGACCGCCGTCACACTGGTCCCCGCGCTCGCGCGCGACGCCGCGCACGTGACGATGGTGCAGCGTTCACCCAGCTACATCGTCTCGCGCCCGGCCCGCGACCGGCTCGCGGACTGGCTGCGCGCCGCATTGCCCGGCGCGGTCGCGTACCGCCTGGTGCGCGGCAAGAACATCGCGCTCACAACGCTCGGCTACGCGTTGATGCGTCGCTGGCCGCGCAAAGCCGCGAGTCTGATCCGGCGGCAGAACGCGAAACTGCTGCCGGCCTCCGTGCCGGTCGATCCGCATTTCGCCCCCACGTACGACCCCTGGGACCAGCGGCTGTGCCTGGTGCCGGACGGCGACCTGTTCGCGGCGCTGCGCAGCGGTCGCGCCGACATCGTCACCGACCGGATCGCCGAGTTCACGCCGAAGGGCGTACTGCTGGCGTCCGGCACCCACCTGGACGCCGACCTCGTGGTCACCGCGACCGGGCTCGCCATGGTCGGCTTCGGGCAGATCCGCCTCGACGTGGACGGCGAGCCGGTCGATCCTGCCCGTCTGCTGATCTACCGCGGGATGATGTTCAGCAACGTGCCGAACCTCGTGTGGTGCGTCGGGTACGTCAACAACTCGTGGACTCTGCGCGCCGACCTGACCGCCCGTCAGACATGCCGCCTGCTCAACCACATGGAACGCCACGGTCACACCGCCTGCACGCCCCGCGCCGACGCGGCGGCCACTGCCGCACCGCTACGGCCGCTGCTCGATCTGCGCAGCGGATACGTCGTGCGAGCGGCGCAGCGGCTCCCGAAGCAGGGCGTCGGCGGGCCGTGGCGGTTCCGGCAGAACTATCTGCTCGACGCCGTCGCGCTGCGCTTCGGCCGCATCGCCCACCCCGCGCTGGAATTCACCGATCACGGGCGCTGACTGGCGCCCGCAGTCCTGAACGCGGAACGTGAGGAGAAGGGATGACCCAACTGTCCGCGCGGCCGGGCACGATACCGGCGACGATCGCGGGAATCGGCGTTTACCGGCCGCGACGCGTAGTGACGAACGAGGAGGTCTGCCGGCACATCGACTCCTCGCCGCGGTGGATCGAGCGGCGCTCCGGCATCAGGACCCGTCGTTTCGCCCAGCCGGACGAGACCCTGCCCGAGATGGGCGCGATGGCCGGGGCCAAGGCGCTGGCCGACGCGGGCGCCGATCCGGCCGACGTGGACTTCCTGGTGGTGGCGACCATGTCGCAGACCGGGCCCGCGTCTGGCCGACGCGGCGCGCTGCCCGAGGCGATCGCCGCCAGATTGGGCCTGCGGGCCGCGACCGTCGGCGTGGGCGCCGCGTGCTCCGGCTTCACGGTGGCGCTGAACCTGGCGGCCGGATCGGTCCGGTCGGGAGCCTCGCGCTGCGCCCTGGTGATCGGGACGGAGCGGATGTCGGACATCGTGAGCCCCACCGACCGCGGCACCGCGTTCCTCTTCTCGGACGGCGCCGGCGCCGTCCTGCTCGTCCCGTCTGAAACGGCGGGAATCGGCCCCGCCGTGTGGGGATCCGACACCCGGCTGGCCGAGGCGATCACCGTCGGCCCTACCCGTGAGCCGGATCGCGCAGGCCCCGAGCCGACGCTGCGCATGGCCGGCAACTCCGTCTTCCGCTGGGCGGTGACCGCACTACCCGGCGTGGTACGCGACATCCTGGACCGCTCCGGCCTGACCGTCACAGACATCAATGCATTCATACCGCATCAGGCGAACATGCGGATCACCGACGCGGTGGCCCAAGCCGTGGGCTTCCCCGAGTCCGTCGTCATCGCCCGCGACATCGCCGACCAGGGCAACACCTCCGCCGCCTCGATCCCGCTGGCCACCGAGCGCCTGCGCACCAGCGGCCGGGTGCAGCGAGGCGATCTGGCGCTGCTGCTCGGTTTCGGAGCGGGCCTCAGCTACGCCGGCATGGTGGTGACGGTGCCCTGACTTGTACTCGAACACCCGACGCGCGCGGCTGGGCGGTTCGGTGGACGCCACGCGGATCCGTTCGCCGCCAACCTCTCGCGCGATCTTGATCGGGCGTAGCTCCATTCGAGGAGCATTTGAACACCGCGGGCCGTAAGCGCGCGCCGCTGGCCACGACATATTGCCTCATGTGCTAAATCGCTCGACGACACCGTCGGCGGCGACGATCCTTCAGGGTGTGCGTCAGGACGAGATCTGGGATGCGGACACCGCTTCGCGCTATGACACTCCGGGCGAAGGCGTATTCGCGCCCGGGGTTCTCGAACCGGCGGTGGAGCGTCTCGCCGGGCTCGCGGAGGGTGGGCGGGCGCTGGAGTTCGCCATCGGCACCGGACGAGTGGCCGTGCCGCTGGTCCGGCGGGGAGTGCCCGTTGTCGGCATCGAACTGTCGCAGCCGATGATCGACCGGTTGCGGACGAAGGCGGACGAGGCGACGATCCCGGTCGTTCTCGGCGACATGGCGAGTGCGACGGCACCGGAGCCGGGCGGCTACCGGCTGGTTTACCTGGTCTACAACACGATCTCCAACCTGCTCACCCAGGCCGCGCAGATCGCTTGTTTCCGTAACGCCGCCCGGCACCTGGCGCCGGGCGGGCGGTTCGTGATCGAACTGTGGGTGCCCGAACTGCCGGGGCCTGCTCCGAGTGCTCAAGCCGTGGTTTTTCACGTGGAGCCCGGCTATCTCGGCGTGGACACGTACGACGTGGTGCGCCAGCACGTCATCTCGCATCATGTCGAGTTCGACCAGGGCAAGCAGGCGCGGTTGACGCGCAGCCCGCACCGTTACATCTGGCCGGCCGAACTGGATCTCATGGCGCAGATCGCCGGTTTCGAGCTGGAGTCCAGGCACGCGGACTGGCGCGGAGCCGAGTTCACCGCAGCGTCGCGCTCTCATGTCTCGGTCTACCGCGTGCCGGGCAGCCAGTAGTAGACGTCAGGACATCTCGGGCGCACGGTCCTCGTCGCCTTGCGCCCGGTGGCTGAGGGATGATCGTGGCGTGGCGGACGTGACATCCGGAGTGTTTGGCGGCGCGGAAGACGCAGGCGACGGCGGTCTGCCGGTGCCTCTGCTGGAGCGCAGCGTGCGTTTGGAGCACGACGCGGTGCTGATCCTGGACCGGCGGGTGTTTCCGCATCGGGTCGAGTGGGTCGTCGCGCGGTCAGGTGCTGAGGTGGCTGCTGCGATGCGGCAGATGGTGACGCAGAGCACCGGACCGATCTTCGCTGCGCTGGCCGCACTGGTGCTGACGGCGCGCCAGCAGGCGGGAAGGCCGCCGCGTGAGGCGCGTGAGGCTGAGGCGGTGCTGCGGGAGACGGGTCGGTTGTTGATCGGGGCGCGACCGACCAACAACAGTGTCGGGGACGCGGTGCGCGGGGTGATGGCGGCGCTGGATACGGCGGACGACGCCGGGATCGTCGCGCTGGTGGAGCGGGAGGCCGCTGCACAGGAGCGCTGGTTCCGGCGGCGTTGCACGGTGCTCGCGCAGCATGCTGCGGGCCTGCTGGCCGACGGCGCGCTGCTGCTCACGCACTGCTGGATGGACACGTACCTGATCGAGTTGGTGCGGGCGGCGGCGCGTGAGGGCAGGCGGTTCCGGTACGTGGCCACGGAGACGCGGCCCTACCTACAGGGCGCGCGGCTGACCGCGCACACCTTGGCCGAGATGGGCCAGGACGTGACCCTGATCACCGACGGGATGGCGGCGGCCGTGCTCAGCCCGTTCTCCGCGCTCGGCCGCGTCGACGCGCTGGTGACCGCGGCGGACCGGGTGAGCCTGGACGGGCACGTGTTCAACAAGGTCGGCACGCTGGGTGCGGCGCTGGCGGCGCAGGCCTTCGGCGTGCCGTTCTACGTGCTGATCCAGGCCCCGGATCCCCGTTCCCCCACGGCGGCGGACGTTGTCGTCGAGCAGCGCGACGGTGCGGAGGTGCTCGCCGTGCAGGGTGCGCGCACTGCTTCGCCACTGGTGGCGCGCGGCTACTATCCGGCGTTCGACGTCACTCCCCCGCAGTACGTCACGCGTATCGTCACGGATCGGGGGCCGTTCGAGGCGGGCAAGGTGTCAGCGTACTTCGACGATGCGGATGATGCGGACGGCCGACCGCCCCGGCCCGCGTCCACTGGAGCCACGGGATCTGTGAAGACACCGCCTAGTGGTCCCGGCGGGTGACCAGTTCGGCGAGGGTGAGCAGGTCTTCGGCGGCTTCGAGGTCCGGCGCGGCGAGGGTGAGGTGGTCGATCGCCGCGGACATGTGGTCGGCGGCCTGCACGTGCGCCCACACTCGGCCGCCTGCGCGATCCACGGCGTCGGCGGCGGCTTGCACCTGCGGTGCGTCCATCGCGCCGGGGTCGCGGTAGAGCGCGGCCAGTTCGTCCGCGGCGGGGGTCGCGGAGGCCAGTGCGGCGACGACCGGTAGGGACTTCTTTCGCGCTGCCAGGTCCGCTCCGGCGGGCTTGCCGGTCACGGCCGGGTCGCCCCAGATCCCTATCAGATCGTCGACGAGTTGGAACGCCAGGCCGACCTCGCGGCCGAAGGCGTTCATCGCCGTGACGGCCTCGGCGTCGGCGCCCGCGTACAGGGCGCCCAGCGCGCAGGCCGCGCCGAGCAGGGCGCCGGTCTTGGCCTGTGCCATCTGCATGCATTCGGTGAGGCTGACCTGCTCGCGGGTCTCGAACGCGCAGCCGGCGTGCTGCCCCTCGCACAGTTCGGCGACGCAGCCGGCCAGTCGTGCCGTGGCGCTGGCGGAGGCCGGGTGCGGGTCCTCGGCGAGCAGCCGCAGGGCGAGCGCGTGCAACGCGTCTCCGGCGAGGATCGCGTCGGGGACGCCGAACAGGGTCCAGGCGGTGGGCCGGTGGCGGCGGGTGGCGTCGCGGTCCATGACGTCGTCGTGCAGCAGGGTGAAGTTGTGCACCAGCTCGACGGCTGCGGCGGGCTGGATCGCGGTCTCGGGGGTGGCGCCGAAGGCGCGGGCGGCCGCCAGCACGAGGGCGGGTCGCAGGGCTTTGCCGCCGCTGCTCGCCGCGTTGTCGGCGGCGGTGCCGTCGGGATGCTGCCAGCCGAGGTGATAGGCGGCGACGCGGCGCATCGCCGGAGGCAGGGTCGCGACCGCGCTGTGCAGTGCGGGGTCCACCAAGAGGCGGGAGCGGCGCAGCAGGGTCGCGGCGGCGCGGTCGTCCTCGTCGTGGCTGAGGCGGTGCGGCGCGGAGGCGTGCATGAGTCACCCGGTTTTCGTGAGGCGGGCTGGTAGCGCCCGGCGCCACGCGGGCGTGCGCGACCCGGGAAGGGCGGCGGGTGGGGGGGTCGCGGCGCTCTTGGTTTCGGTGGTGCTGACGGTGGTGACGGGGTGGTGTCCGGGGCGGCGGGCGCGTGGCCTGGTGGCGGCGCCCGCCGCGGGCCGGGATCAGTCGCGGGGGCGGGCGATCTCCACGTTCTCCAGCACGCCGAGGGCGTCGGGGACCAGGACGGCGACCGAGAAGTAGGCGCTGACCAGGTAGGAGATGATCGCCTTCTCGTTGATGCCCATGAAGCGGACGTTGAGTCCGGGCTCGTACTCGTCGGGGATGCCGGTCTGGTGCAGTCCGACCACGCCCTGGTTGTCCTCGCCGGTGCGCAGCACCAGGACCGAGGAGGTGTGGCCGCCGTTGATCGGGATCTTGTTGCAGGGGAAGACCGGTACGCCGCGCCACGAGGGCACGCGGTTGCCGCCGATGTCGACGCTCTCCGGGTAAAGGCCGCGGCGGTTGCACTCGCGGCCGAAGGCGGCGATGGTGCGCGGGTGCGCCAGGAAGAACTTCGAGTCGCGGCGGCGGGAGAGCAGTTCGTCGAAGTCGTCGGGGGTGGGCGGGCCGCCGTGGGTCTGGATGCGCTGGTCGTAGGATGCGTTGTGCAGCAGCCCGAACTCCTTGTTGTTGATCATCTCGTGTTCCTGGCGCTCGCGCAGCGCCTGGACGGTGAGTTTGAGCTGGTGCTCGATCTGGTTCATCGGCTCGTTGTAGAGGTCCGCGACGCGGGTGTGCACCTGTAGGACGGTCTGGGCGACCGACAGGTCGTACTCGCGGGGGGTGAGCTCGTAGTCGACGAAGGTGCCGGGCAGCTCGACCTCGCCCTCGTGGCCGGCGGCCAGTTCGATGGCGGCCTGGCCGTGGCGGTCCTGGGACTGGCCGGTGGCGTCGAGGTACTGGGCGACGGCTTCGCGCAGCGCGGGCGCCTGGCCGGCCAGGGCGGCGAAGTCGGCGACGGGCAGGGCCAGCGCGGTGACGGCGGTGGCGGCGCGGGCCGTGTACTCCCAGAGGCTGTCGGGGCGGGCCAGGACCTGGTCGCCGAAGTGGTCGCCGTCGGCGAAGACGCTCAGGACCGTCTCGTCGCCGTACTTGCCGCTGCCGACGGCGGAGACCTTGCCGTGGGCGACGAGGTAGACCTCGGTGATCGGCCCGCCGAAGGAGGCCAGCACGGCGCCTGGTTCGAAGTCGCGGCGGGTGAAGCGGCCGGCGAGGGCGGCCAGGAGTTCCGCGTCCTCGATGCCGCCGAGCAGCGGCAGTTCGGTCAGGCTCGGCGGGATGACGCTGACCTGCTCACCGGTCTGGGCGAAGCTGACGCGGCCGTGTCCGGCGGCGTAGCTCAGGCGGCGGTTGACGCGGTACGTACCGCCGGAGACCTGGACCCACGGCAGCATGCGCAGCAGCCACCGGGAGGTGATGCCCTGCATCTGCGGGGCGGTCTTGGTGGTGGTGGCCAGGTTCTTGGCGGCCGCGGTGGCCAGGCTTTGCTGACGCTGTTCGTCCTGCTCCGGTATCCCGGTGGCGGTGTCGATGGTCATGCGGGGTGTGCCTCCCCTATCGTGGCAGTACTCTGCTTTGTCCGGTCGGGTTCGCACTGACCACTCTGATGCCCCGTCAGTCACACCGGTATCACTCGATCGGGCGACGCGTGGGTGATGGGGGCGCGTGGACGCGGCCGTGCGCCGTTCGCGGGAGCTGGGCGCGGCAGCCGCTGAAAATTGTCTGAAGAAATGACAACCGGACGAGCGTAGATCTCGTCCTTAGTGGGCGTGGATCACAGCGCGTGGGATGGGCGTGCGCACGACCTCGGCCAGGAGGACGCGCGCGGGCGGAATGAGGACTTCGAGCGGACGGTCGCCCTGGGCGGCCCCGGCACCGACGGGGCGATGGGCGAGACGCTTCCGCTGTATGCGGCCGAGCCGGAGGCGGCCCGGCCCGTCATGCCCGTCCCCCGCCAGGGCGGGGACGAATTCGGCGACGACTACGGCGAGTACTCCGCCGTCCCCCACGCGCGGCCCGGTGACGACTTCGACGGCGACGGCGGCTTTGGTGAGAGTGGCGACGGCGGCGGGCCCGGGCGTCCGGGGCGCAGGTTCTCGCGGCGGCGGATCCTGTTCGCGGCCGGCGGCCTGACGCTGCTGGGCGGCTGCGGGATCGCCGCAGCGGTGAAGCTGTCCGCCTCGGGTTCCGCTTCGGCCGCCGCGCCCGCCCCCTCGCCGTCGCACACCGCCTCGCCGGTGGCGGCGGCCACGCACAGCCCGTCGGACCTGTCCTCCTCGGCTGCGGGCCCGCCGTCTTCGCCGCCGCCGGATGTGACCAACCCGGGCAGCGGGATCAATCCGCGCAAGGTGCAGAGCGAGCCGGAGTACTACGTGCACGCCGGGCCGAAGGTGATCGCGCTGACCCTCGACGACGGCCCGAACAACGTTTACACCCCGCAGATACTGGAGCTGCTCCAGCAGTACCGGATCCAGGCGACGTTCTGCATGATCGGGCGTCAGGTGGCGGAGAACCAGTCGCTGGTGCGCGAGGTGGTCGCGGCCGGGCACGCGGTCGCGAACCACACCTGGGACCACGCGGATCAGTCGAGGCTGTCACTGTCCTCGGTGCGTTCGGAGATCGCGCGTACCAACGACGCGCTGGCGGCGGTGAACATCCAGCCGGAGATTTTCCGGGCGCCGTACGGCGCGTGGTCGTACATCGTGTATGAGGCGTGCGCGCTGGCCGCGCTGCGGCCGCTGGACTGGTCGGTGGACCCGCGCGACTGGTCACGGCCGGGTGTGAGCACGATCGTCACGCGGATTCTCCAGCAGACCCGCACCGGGTCGATCATCCTGGAGCACGACGGCGGCGGCGACCGGTCGCAGACGGTGGCGGCGCTCAAGATCGTGCTGCCGAAGCTGCTGGACGCCGGCTACCGCTTCACCCAGGTCTGACCCCGCTCCCCTGCGCGGCCGGCCGCGCCGCGCAGGGTTCAGCCGCACTGGATTTAGAGACACAGTGCCGACGCGGCGTTCAGTAACGCAGCGTCAGCCGCCGAGGGCCTCGGCCTTGGCTGCGCGGCGGGCGAAGATCTCTTCACGCATCTGCTCCATCTGCCGCAGCGCGTCCTTGCGGTCGCGCTTGGAGAGACGGTCGATGTACAGGTAGCCGTTGACGTGGTCGGTCTCGTGCTGGAGGCAGCGGGCGAAGAATCCGGTGCCCTCGATGACCAGCGGCGTGCCGTGCATGTCGGTGCCGCGCACCACGGCGCGGTGCGGGCGGGCGACCCTCTTGTACGGGCCTGGCACCGACAGGCAGCCCTCGTCCTCCTCGTCGAGCACGCGCTCAGCGGCCGGCAGGTCGTCGAGGACCGGATTGCACAGGTGCCCGACGTGTCGCACACCCGCGTCGTCGGGGCAGTCGTAGACGAACAGGCGCAGGTCCGCGTCGACCTGGTTGGCCGCCAAACCCACGCCCTCAGCGACGTAGAGGGTGGCGAACATGTCGTCGATGAGCGTGGCGAGCCGCTCGCTGCCGTAGTCGGCTTCGGTGACCGGCTTGAGGGGCCGGTGCAGGATCGGTTCGCCGGCGACGGTCACGCGCAACAGGGTGCCGCGCTCGGCCTGCGGGGCGCGGTGCGGGTAGGAGTCGACGAGTTCGCTCAGCACGTACACGGCCTTGGGCTGCTCGGTCGGGGTGGGCATGGTGAAGCTCGCCTTCCAGGGCTTGGCCGGGTGCTCTTCGTCCGCGGGCTGCGACCAGTATCGTCGAGCGGTACACCCGCTGGCGAACATACCCGGCGCACACGCGCCGGCTGGCCGGGGGCGCTCCGCAGACGGAAGGACGCGATGCACGAGCCGGACGGCGCGCGCGGCGAGGGCGCGGGGACGCGGCTGCGCCGCCAGCCGCGCCAGCAGCGTTCGCGCGCGCGGGTGCGCCACATCCTGGAGGCCGCGGACGCGATCCTGTCGGCTGGTGGTTTCGAGGCGCTGACGGTGCGGCGCCTCGCGCGGTCCGCCGGGGTGCCGGTCGGTTCGATCTACCAGTTCTTCCCCGACAAGTCCGCGGTGGTCGACGCGCTGGCCGGCACGTACATCGGGCAGTTCGACGCAGCGATCGAGCAGTTGGTGGCGCGCTCGGACAGGGAGCAGTGGCCGGACCCGGTCGGCACGCTGGTCGACGCGTTCGCCGGGCTGTACCGGGCGAACCCCGGGTATGTGGCGCTCTGGTCGGGGCGGCATCTCTCGCCGGAGCTGGCGCGCGCGGACGAGGCGAACAACGCGGCGATCGCGGACGGCGTGCGCCGGATCCTGGTGCGCCAGGTGCACCTGGCAGACGACGAGGATCTGGCACGCGCGGCGCGCATCGCGGTGGTGGTGGCGGACGCGCTGTTGCAGTACGCGTTCCGGGAGGGCGCGTCGGGCGACGACGCGGTGCTCGACGAGCTCAAGGCGCTGCTGCGGCTGTACCTGGCGCAGATCGTGGCCCGCCGCCCGACCGACGCGGCAACGCCCTAGTGACCCTTGGTCGCTGAGTTCTTGACGGTTGTAGCAAGTCTTGTCGGGCGTGGTTGTCTGGCTGTCCGGGGTTCGCGGTGGAAGCGCACTGACGATCTTGCTCCGGTGGCCCGGTTCACCCTGGTTCGCCAGTAAATATCGATCGGGACAAACCAGTATGGTCCGGGCGCATTTGCAAGATCTTCATCAGACTCCTAGCGCCGAGCGGGCGGATTGAGCCGCGCGTACAGGCGCCGGTTGCGCCGATACAGTTCGCGGAACGCGGCATACGCGCGGTCGTATTCGGCGCGGTTGGCCGGGTCGGGCCGGTAGACCCGCTCGACGCGCACCAGGTCCGGCATCTGGTCGAAGGTCAGCTCGCCGAGCGCGGCCAGCGCGAGCAGCGCGGCGCCGCGCACGTTGGCCAGCACCGGGTCGGCGACCTGGTGGATCTCGCGGTCAAGGATGTCGGCCATGGCCTGGCACCACAGCGGTGAGGACGCGCCACCGCCGATGAACCGCAGCGCGCCGAGCCCGCCGGGGCTGGTGCGTCCGGTGAAGCGCTCGACGGCGTCGAGCATCCAGCGTGTGTTGTACGCGATGCCCTCGAACACCGAGCGCGCCAGGTCCGCGCGGTCGGTGGACAGGTCGGCGTTGAACCAGCCGCCGCGTAGCGAGGAGTCGTCCACGGGGGTGCGCTCGCCGTTGAGCCACGGGGTGAAGATCACTCCGCGGGCACCGGGCGGGGAGGTGGCGGCCAGGGCGTTGAGCTGTTCGAGGGCTCGGTCGGGCCGCTGGTCGTGCAGGACGTTGTCGATCAGCCAGTCGACCGCCTTGCCGGCGACGTCCTGCACGGTGGCGACCCAGTAGCGGCCGGGCACGGCGGCGGGCAGCGAGGCGACGCCGGTACGCACGTCGGTCTTCTTGTACGGCACGTGGCAGCTGATCCACGCGGAGGTGCCCACGTACAGGTGCGCGTCGAGGTCGCGTACCGCGCCGGCGCCGATCGCGGCGGCGGCTGTGTCCCCGGTGCCCGCGACGACGACCGTGCTCGTGCTCAGGCCCAGTTCGGCGGCGGCGGCTTGAGTGAGCGGGGCGACGACGCTTGCCGGGGGCACCAGGTCGGGTAGCAGCCGCGCGTCCAGGCCGCACTGGCGCATCAGCGCCGGGTCCCAGTGCACGGCGCCGGGGTCGCGGTTGTCGGTGCACCAGCGCAGCACCGCCGTGTCGTACGCGGCCACGGCGCGGCCGGTGGCGCGGAAGGTGAGGTATTCGGGCACGTCCAGCAGGTACGCGGCGGCGCGGTAGGCGGCGGGCCGCTGGTGTTTGAGGAACAGGGCCTGCCCGACCGGGTCCTTGCCGGTCAGTGTCGGCGCGCCGCCGCTTTTGGCAAGCCAGGCGCGCAGCCGCCGCGCGTTGTATCCGGTGCCCGGCAACCGCGGCGCGTGGCCTGCGGCGGCGCGGCTGTAGGGGCCGCCGCGCGCGTCCATCCAGATCACCGCGGGGTGCGTGGGCGTGCCGTCGGCGGCCACGGGCACGGTGCCGCCCCACTGCGCGGAGAAGCAGACCGCCGCGACGCCCGGGGCGGGGTCGTGCCCCAGGCGCGCGGCGGCGTCGGTGAGTGCCTCTTTGGTCACGGCGCAGATGGCCGACCACCACTGCTGCGGGTCCTGCTCCGCTCCGCCGCCGGGCAGCAGCCGCAGCGGCACGGCGGCTTTGGCGTGGGCCAGCAGCGTTCCGCGCGTGTCGGCGAGCGCGACCTTCGGGCCCGAGGTGCCCAGGTCCACGCCCAGCACGTACCGCGCGGACATCGCCGTTCCCCTATGCCTGGGCCTGGGCCTGGGCGAAGACGCGGTCGAACGCGGCGAGCGCCTGGTCGACGACCTCATCGGTGTCGGCCATGGAGGTGTAGATGCGCGAGCCGGCCAGGGTGATCACGCCTTCGGCGGCGAACGCCATCGACATGTGCCCGAGCGCGTCGAGGCGCGGATTGAGCTCGGTGAAGAAGTCCGGGTCGTCCAAGCACAGGTGCAGCACGCCGGAGGTGTGCAGGTGCACGATCGAGCCGAAGTTGTACGTCACGTACGGCAGGTCGCGCGCCGTGATCAGCGCGTCGAGACCCGCGCGCAGCCGGTCGCCGGCCGCGCCGGCCTTCGCGGGCGCGCCGGTGCGGTCCATCTCCAGCAGCGCGTGGTATCCGGCGGCGCAGGACAGTGGGTTTGCCGAGAGGGTGCCGCCGACGAAGACGCGCTTTCCGGCGGCGGTCAGGCCGCCGGCGAACACGTCCATCACGTCCCGGCGGCCGCCAACGCCGCCCGCGGCCGGGTAGCCGCCGGCCACGCACTTGCCGAACACGGTCAGGTCGGGGACCAGGCCGTAGTAGCCCTGCGCGCCGCCCATGCCGAGCCGGAAACCGGTGACGACCTCGTCGAAGACCAGCAGCGCGCCGTGCCGGTCGCACAGTTCGCGCACCGCAGCGTTGTAGCCGTGCGGCGCGGGATACGTGCCGGATTCGGGGCCGACCGGTTCGACGATCACCGCGGCGGTGCCGCCGTCCTCGGCGAGCTTCTCCAGCAGCGCGGCAAGGGCGTCGGTGTCGCCGGGGGCGAGTTCGTGGGTGCGCTCCAGCGCCCCGGCGGGGATACCGGTGGCTTCCAGCGTCCCGGTGCCGGGGATGCGCAGCCCGTAGACGACCTGGTCGCTCCAGCCGTGGTAAGCGCCGCCGATCTTGATCACGTGTGCGTTGCCGGTGTACGCGCGGGCGGCGCGCACCGCGGCCATTACACCCTCGGTGCCGGAGCCGAGCATGCGGAAGCGCTGGACGGCGGGCATGAAGTCGTGGATCAGCTTGGCGAGTTTGACCTCGTACTCGTGCAGCATCCCGGTGACCGGGCCGCACGCGGCCAGCAGCTCGATGACCTTCTCGCGCACCGGGCCGTAGTTCGAGCCGAGGACCGTGGGCCCGCCGGCTTGAAGGAAGTCGATGTACTGGTTGCCGTCCACGTCGGTAAGGTACGCGCCGTCAGCCCCCGAGACGGCCAGCGGCCAAGGCTCGCCGAGCGCCAGGTTGTGCTGCACGCCGCCGGGGATGAACTGCTCGGCCTCGGCGGCCAGGGCCCGTGAGCCGGCGGCGTGCTGCTCGAACCAGGCGCGGTAGCGTGCGAGGGCGTCGGGCGGCAAGGCGTGCAGCGGGCTGTGCACGAGGCGGTGCAGCCGCTGTTCGATCGCCGGCACGTCGGGGTACTGCGAGATCGCGGAGCCGGAGCCGGGGATATCGCTGCTCATGGCGCTGCCTTGCCTTCCGTCGGGGCGCTGGCGGCCGGGGGTGTGCCGTGCGCTGCTCACGTACCGCTCACTTGCCGATCTTCTTGGTGCCGCCGTAACCGCCGGCCAGCACCTGGTTGATCACGTCGGCCTGTTCCTCGGCGGTCAGCTCGCGCGGGGTGACGCCGCCGGGGCCGGTCAGCGGGCCGTGCAGCGCGGCGCTGAGCGTGGCGGCGCGTAGGTAGGTCTCGGCGCACCATTCGGCCAGCTCCAGGTTGTCCACGGACTTGGCGACCGTGGAGCCCAGCGCGATCGAGCCGTGGTTGCGCATGAGCGCGGCCTGCCGGCCGCTGAGGGCAGCCACCACGTGCTCGGCCAGCTGCTGCGTGCCGTAGGTGGCGTAGGGGGCGACGCGCAGCGGGCCGCCCAGGCCGATCATCACGTAGTGGATCATCGGGACCTCGTCACAGACCAGGCCGATCGCGGTGGTGGTCGTGGCGTGGGTGTGCGTGATCGCGCCGGCGCCGGTGGCCCGGTAGACCGCCAGGTGCATCGGCACCTCGCTGGTCGGCTCCAGCGCGCCGTCGAGGACGGCGCCGTCCGCGAGGCTGATCACGGTCAGGTCCTCTGCCGTCAGCTCGGAGATCACCGCGCCGGTCGGGGTGACCGCCACCAGGTCGTCGCGGCGGGCGGAGAGGTTGCCGCTGGTGCCGATCACCAGTCCGCGCGCGGCCAGGCGGCGGCCCGCCGCGACGAGGGCTTCGCGTTCTTCGGCCAGCAGCATCAGGGACCTCCATAGAACATGAACGTGCGCTCATGTTTACTGTCGGGTTCATGCTCCGCGCGCGGCAGCGCGGTGTCAAGGCCGGTGCGGCAGCGGGGGCACAGTGTCAGGATCGCAGCGCCGCGATCACGGCGCCCGCGCGGCCGTTTTCCGCTGGCCGCCGCGCCGCGGCCCCGGTAGCGTCCCCGGCATGGCAGAGACAGCCGAGCGGCACCCGAACACGGACACACACGGAGATAGGGACACAAGGGACACAGTGCCCGCACCCCCGCCTTCGCCGGGCCCGCCGCCCGCGCGTGACCTGACCGGCATCGTGCTGAGCACTGGCCGCTTGGTGCTGGCCGCGCCCGGCGCCGCGGACATCCCCGCGATCCACGAGATCTGCCAGGATCCGGACATCCAGGCTTGGACGATGGTGCCCTCGCCGTACGAGTACGAGCACGCACGTCACTTCGTCGAGCAGTCCGTGCCCGCGGGCCTGGCGGCGGGCACGGACGCGGTCTTCGCGGTCTACAGCGCGGTCGGCGGGCGACTGCTGGGTATGACCGGCCTGCATGGCATCACCGGGCCCGAGGCCAGGCACGGCGCGCGTGCCGAAGTCGGCTACTGGACGGCACCGTACGCACGCCGCCAGGGCTACACCGCCGAGGCCGTGCGCGCGCTGTGCCGGTGGGGCCTGGCGGAACTCGGCCTGCAACGCATCGAGTGGATCGCATTCGACGGCAACGACGCATCCCGGCATCTCGCGGTCAAGGTCGGCTTCACCATCGAGGGCACGCTGCGCAACCGCATGGTGCACCGCGGCCGCCGCACCGACATCTGGATCGGCTCACTGATCCCCGGCGACCCGCTCTAGCCGCGACGCACCGCAACCGCAGCGGGGGCGGTAGGCACCCGGAGCCGACGATCACCGCCATGCGACGCGCCCTCTCGCCGCGCGACACAGTGCACCGGGATGCAGCCAGCGGCCGGATGCCATGCAACGTGGCTAGATCAGCGTCTAGGAGTGCACTGAAGATCTTGCTAGATCTTGCTCCGGCAGCCCGATTCGCCCTGGTCACCCTGGATCGCCAGTAAATATCGATCGGGACAAACCGGTATGATCCGGGCGCTCTTTCAAGATCTTCATCAGACTCCTAAAGCTGCACCAGCATCTTGCCGGTGTTCCCTCCACTGAACAGGTTCAGGAACGCCTGCGGGGTGTTTTCGAGCCCGTCGACTACCGTTTCGGCGGCCACGATCTTCCCCGACGCCAGCCACGGCCCCATTTCGGCGGCGAACTGCGTGAAGCGGTCCTGGTAGTCCAGCACGATGAAGCCGCGCAGCGTGAGGCGCTTGCCGATCGCGAGCCCGAGGTTGCGCGGCCCAGGCGGCGGCTCGGCGGCGTTGTACTGCGCGATCGCCCCGCACAGCGCGATGCGGCCGTGGCGTCGCATGGCGGTGATCGCTGCCTCCAGGTGCTCGCCGCCCACGTTGTCGAAGTACACGTCGATGCCGCCCGGCGCCACCGCGGCGAGTTGCCCGCGCACGTCCCCGGCCCGGTAGTCGATCGCGGCGTCGAAGCCGAACCGTTCGGTCAGCGAGCGCGCCTTGGCCTCTCCTCCGGCCGAGCCGATCACCCGCGCGGCGCCCTTGAGCTTCGCGATCTGCCCCGTGACCGACCCGACCGCGCCGGCCGCCCCGGAGACGAACACGGTGTCCCCGGCCTTGAACTCGGCCGCGATCAGCAGCCCGCCCCAAGCGGTCAGGCCCGTGGTGCCCAGCGCGCCGAGGTACGCCCCGGCGGGGGCGGCGGCGGTGTCCACGATGGTTGCCGCCGACGCCGGGATCAGCGCGTGGTCACGCCACCCGGCCATGTGCAACACGCTCGCGCCCACAGGCACCGACGGGTCGCCGGAGGCGAGCACCGTGCCGACCGCGCCGCCCTCCAGCGGCTCGCCCACCTGGAACGGCGGCACGTACGACTTGACGTCGTTCATCCGCCCGCGCATGTACGGGTCCACCGAGAGCACCTCGTTGCGCACCAGCACCTGCCCTGGACCCGGGTCCGGCAACTTCCGCTCGACCAGGCGGAAGTGCTCGGCCGTGGGCGTGCCCTGGGGCCGGGCGGCCAGATGGTATTCGCGGGCCAAGGTCGTCATCGTCGCAGGGCCTTCCTCGCCGGGGACTCGCCGGGAATTGCACGGTGCGTCACTGCTTCACCGCTTGAAACGATCTTAGGGCCAGGTGCGTTCCGGCGGCACGGCCCCTGTGGAAAAGTGCCGGGAGAGCCGCCGGGAAAACCGCCCGGGTGCCTGTTGCGTCGTGTCTCTCCCCACGGCGGGGCGATCCGTGCATGATGTGCGCCATGCCAGCACCCATCACGCTGACCGGTCGCCTCATGCGGCTGGAACCGATGTGCGAGGACCACCTTGAGCCGCTGCTCGCGGCAGCCACCGAGGATCGCACGTCGTTCGGGTACACCTATGTACCCAAGGATCGTGCGGCCGTGCGCCGCTACCTCGACGTCGCCGCGGATGACCTGCGCGCGCACGCCGGGGTAGCGTTCGCCACCGTTGATCTGCGCACCGGCCGGGTCGTCGGCTCCACCCGGTTCCGCGAGCTCGAATACTGGAACGCCGGGGTCTGGCCGCCCCGGCACGGCCACGTCAATCCCTCGCAGGTGCCGGACGCGGCCGAGATCGGCTCGACCTGGCTGGTGCCGGGCGCGCACCGCACCGGCATCAACGTCGAGGCCAAGCTGCTGATGCTCACGCACGCCTTCGAGACCTGGCGGGTGCACAGGGTCTCGTTCAAGGCGGACACCCGCAATGAGCGCTCGCGCACGGCGATCCTGGCGCTGGGCGCCACCTTCGAAGGGGTGCGCCGCGCGCACTTCCCGGCGTCCGAGGGCGGCGTACGCGACTCGGCGCTGTTCTCGATCCTGTCCAGCGAGTGGCAGGCGGCCAAGAACCTGCTGACCGCGCGCCTGGCCCGGCACGGAGTGCAGTCGCCGGAACAGCCCGCAGATCAGCCCTTGGAGCAGTCGGTGCAGCAGTCCGCGGAACAGAGCGGCGCCGCACAGCCCACGCCGGTTGCCGCATAGTCGCCGCGTAGTGGCACCCGCGGCGCCGGTTCTTCCCCGGCGCCGTGATTCTTGTCCTCGTCCGGTCGAGCGTGGCGCGCCGGAAAGCGCGCCACACCCGGCTGTGCCGTGCACTCTGGCGGCACAAAGCACAAAAGCCGTATCAGCGCCGCGTCAGTGCGGAAGCCAGCTGACGTGCCCGGCCAGCAGCACATACCCGACGAACGCCGTCGTGTCGATCAGCGCGTGCGCCAGCAGCAGCGGCGTCACCCGCCCCCACCGCCGGTAGAGCCGCGCGAAGATCAACCCCATCACCAGGTTGCCGACGAACCCGCCGAAGCCCTGGTACAGGTGGTACGACCCACGGATCAGGGCGCTGACCGAGTCGGCGCGACCGCGCGACCAGCCAGCCTGATCGAACCGGCGCAGCAGGTAGCCGAGCACCACCACCTCCTCCAGCGCCGCGTTCTGGAACGCCGAGGCCACCAGCACCGGGATGCGCCACCACACCGGTGGCAGCGACGTGGGCACCACCGTGAGCGCCGCGCCCAGGGCGTGCGCGGCCAGGTACAGGCCGAGCCCACTGCCGCCGATCACCGCCGCCACCAGCGCGCCGAGCCCGAGATCCCGCCACAGCCGCGAGCGGTCCGCACCGAGCGTGCGCAGCGACGCCCCCTCACGCGCCAGCAGGTACGCGACCAGCAGCACCGGCGCCAACCCGAACGCGATCCCATAGACCTGGTAAGACAAGTCCAGCCACGGCCGACCCGGCGCGGCCGACGCGTTGAGCGTCGCGTGCTGCGCACTCAACGCCTTACGCGCGGTCAGCGAACCGCCCAGGTCGATCAGCGCGCCGATCGCCGAGCGACCGAGGCTGAGCGCGAGCACCGCCGCCACCTCGAACGCGATCAGCCTGCGGGTGTACGCGGTCGGCCACGGCCACGGGCCGGTCTCGGCGCGGGGCGGGGCGTTGTCGAGCGCGGCCATCGGTGCGTGCCTCCTACGTGCCGCCCCGGGGCCGCTTGGGGAGCGTGTCAGGCGCGTGCGCAGCCGTGCGGGGTCCATCGGCGCAGTGTGCCACGGCAGCCTGATGACGCGTGCCGCACCACGTACCCGCGGCGGGTTCTCGGGACCGGCTCAGCAGCAGCCGCGCTTGCTGACAGCCACGATGATCGACCTCGGTGATAGCCATGGCGACCGGCCGAGGCGATCGACTGCCGACTGTCGGCGATCATCACAGCCGATCACCGACAGCGGACCCGGCCTTTACCCGGGCGACACACGAGCAGTTCGCGTAGCACGAGCTACGAGACGAACTAGTCCCATCCTCCGCACGTCGCCGAGCGAGCGAGTGATACGGAGACCAGAACAATCCGGCTCATCATCGGGCAACGGCCTTACTCGGCACCGAGAAATGCCCGATATCCCCTGATCATCCTTCACTCATTCAAGTGACGCACGGACGGTAGAACTAGCCGCAGGTGATGCCCGCGCGCCTCGGCGCCAGGCCCGATAATCCGATCGATTCACCCGATCGGCCAGGTGTGCACCGGTTCCCCGTCGCGCGCCAGCTCCGCGTATCGCGGCACCATCGCGGCGAACGCCTCGACGCGGCTCAACCCGCGTTTCTCCTCCAGATGGCGTACCTGCTCCAGCTGCCAGACCGCGCCGTTACGCCGGGTGCGGGCACGCGCCTCAATGATGCCCAGGTACAGGTCGCGCTCGTTCGGGTCGATGCGCCATTTGTCCAGCCCCGCCGCGGCCAACGGCAGCAGTTCGCCGAGCACCAACTCCGAGGCCGCCACCTGCCCGCGCCCCGGCCACAGCAGCTTCGCGCCGATGCCGTCGCGCGCGGCAGCGTGCAGGTTGTTGCGTGCCGCCGCGAACGACAGGCGCCGCCACACCGGTGCCTCCGACTCGACCAGCGCGCGCACCAGCCCGTAATAAAACGCAGCGTTCGCCAGCACGTCGAGCACCGTCGGCCCGGCGGGCAGCACCCGGTTCTCCACCCGCAGATGCGGCTTTCCGCGCGCCACGTCGTAGACCGGCCGGTTCCACCGGTACACCGTGCCGTTGTGCAGCCGAAGCTCCCGCAGGTGCGGCACGCGGCCCTCAGCGAGAGCCTGCTCCGGGTCCTCGGCGTCCAGGCGCGGCAGCAGCGCGGTGAAGAACGTGAGGTTCTCCCGGAACAGCTCCGCCGGGCCCTGGATCCACCGCTCGCCAAACCACACCCGCGGCCGCACGCCTTGCGCCGCCAGCTCCGCCGGGCGCGAGTCGATGGCCTGCTCGAACAGCGCGATGCGCGTCTCGTGCCACAGTCGTCGGCCGAACAGGAACGGTGAGTTCGCCCCGAGCGCCACCTGCGGCCCGGCGATCGCCTGCGCCGCGTTCCACGCCGGGGCGAAACCCTCCGGGTTGACTTGGAGGTGGAACTGCACCGACGTGCAGCAGGCCTCCGGCAGGATGGTGGTGAACGTCGACTCCAGCGGCTCGGGCCCGTCGATGCGCAGCTGGAAGTCCTCCCCGCGCACCGAGGCCAGCTGGTCGTTGAGCAGCACGTACCGGTCGTCGGCGGAGAAGTGCTCGCGCACCATGTGCGCGGCGTCCAGGGTCGGCAGGATCCCGATCATCGCGGTGCGCACCCCGCGGGGGGCGGCGACCTGGTCGGCGTAAAGCAGCGCGGTGCGCAGCTCCTCGGCCAGCTCGGAGAACACGGTGCCCACCAGCTTGTGCGGGGCCATGTTCACCTCCAGGTTGAACAGGCCCAGCTCGGTCTGGAAGTCCGCGGAGGCGATCTGTTCGAGCACCTCGGTGTTGACCATCGCAGGGCGGCCCTGCGCGTCGATCAGGACCAGTTCGAGTTCGATCCCGCACAGCTTGCGGCCCTTCTCGAAGCGGTCCTCCGCCAGCATGCGTTCGAACACCTGCTGACAGGCGCCGAGCCGGCTGCGGAACCTGGCCCGGTCCAGGCCGTCGAACGCCAGGTCCTTCACGGTGACGCGCTCGCCCACCGGGTCTCCCTCCCGTCCGCGCGGCGGGCCGCCGCGCCTGAACCTGTGTACACAGGTACCCGCGGCACGGCTGCTCCATACGGCGGTGAACCGCCAGGCGCGCACCCGCGCGCAGTGACGTGGAGCGCTGACGCAGAGTGCTGCGGCACCGTCGCGGGCGCAGCGTGGCGTGCGGGAGTAGTGTGACCACTGCCAGGGGCGATTCACCGCATGAACGAGGGGGCGCCGGCAGTGGTGCGCGACGAGTCGGCGATCGGCTGCGTGGGCGTGCTGGTGATCGCGACCCGGGGCCCGGCCGGGCCCGGGGAGGTCCTGGTGAAGATCCGCGGCGGCTCGGAGACGTATCTGGCTTGGTCCGAGACACCGCTGCCGCGCGGCGCGACGGTGCTGGTGGTGGAGTCGCGCGGGACGCGAACGGTGGACGTGGCCGAGTGGGACGATCCTCCCGGCCCCATGGCCGGCGAGGCCGGCTGACTGCGACTTGAGGAACTGCGGCTGAAGGAGTCGTGAGCGATGTTCGGCTACAAGGTGCCCGCCCCAGACCAGGCGATGCTGATCTCCGGGGGGCAACGGGGGCAGGGTGGCGCGCCGTTCCGCGTGGTCACCGGGCACGGCGCGTTCGTGCTGCCGGTCTTCCGCAAGGTGCGGTTCCTGACGCTGGCGATGTGCGAGGCCGAGGTGGCCGAGACGTGCGTGACGCGGCAGGGCATCTCGCTGACGGTGCGCGCGGTCATCGCGTTCAAGGTCGGCAACGACACCGAGAGCGTCGTGAACGCCGGGCAGCGCTTCCTGTCCGACCAGAACCAGATGTCCATTCTGACGGGGCGCATCTTCGCCGGGCACCTGCGTTCGATCATCGGGTCGATGACGGTGGAGGAAATCGTCACCGAGCGGCAGAAGCTGGCCACCGAGGTGCTGGACACCTCGAAGGCGGAGATGGCGAAGATCGGGCTGATCGTGGACTCGCTACAGATCCAGTCGATCGACGACATGGGCAGCGGGTACATCGACGCGATGAGCGCGCCGCACAAGGCCGCCATCCAGCGCCAGGCGCAGATCGCGCAGGCCCAGGCGACGCAGGCGTCGACGCAGGCGCAGCAGGAGGCGCAGCGCAACCAGGCCGAGTACGCCCGGCAGACCGCGGTCGTGCAGGCGCAGTACAAGGCCGAGATCGACCGGGCGCAAGCCGAGGCCGCGCAGGCCGGGCCGCTCGCGCAGGCCAACGCGCAGCGCGAGGTGCTACAAGCGCAGACCGAGCTGGCGCAGCGCGCCGCCGAGCTGCGCCAGCAGCAGCTGGTGGCCGAGGTGGTCAAGCCCGCCGAGGCCGACGCCGAGCGCATCAGGCTGCTCGCGATCGCCGAGGCCGAGCGCACCCGCATCCTGGCCGAAGCCGCGGCGTCCAACGACCGCGTCGCGCTGGACCGGATGCTGATCGACCAGCTCCCGCAGATCGTCAAGGAGGCCGCCCGCGGCCTGGCGGGCGCGAACGTCAACGTGCTCAACGGCGCGGACGGCCTCGGCGAGATCGCCGCGGGCCTGGTCAGCCAGGGCATCACGATCCTGGACTCGGTCAAGCGCGGCATCGGCTCCCCGTCCACCGAACGCACGGAGCCGATCGTGATCGAGGCCGTGGAATCGGACGGCTCACGCGACGGACAGCAGTAGCCAGAAGCAGCCAGCAGTCAGCAGCCGAGCAGCCGCCCCCACGGCGGCAACGCAACCGCGCCCCACCCGCGTCAACCGCATCGCCGCACGGCCGCACGGCGCAGGCCGGTACGCGGTGAAGCGCGTGACGTGCACCAAGGCACGGTCAGGCCGCTCACCACACATATCACCACACGTGAGGGCGCTGCGACGTTAAGTGCCCTCCACTCTCCCTGGCACCCGGTTGGCATGGCCCGATTGGGCTATACCAATCCCGCCCCATCGGGTAGTTCAAGCGCACGAGGGGGCGTATCACGCGTCGAAGGTGTCCCCCGAACCTGTCGGTGGCGCACACTACCGTGAGAGGCGAACCACCCGTCCCGAGGGAGGGACAAAATGCCTGCTATCACATCCGGCGCGGCACGATCCGGGGCTTCGGCCCTCCGCGCCACCAGGGGGAGCACAGCCGACACGGGGAGTACGACCGCACGCGTCACGCGCTGCACGCATCAGCCCGCCTGCCCGCCGTCCGACGCCGCGGACCGCTACCGTGCCCACGTCGTGGCCGCGCACCCGGAGCAGGGCTGGTCGCTGCTGTGCAACGGGGTGATCGTGTTCGACGACCTCGGCGCGCTGCTGCCCGGCCGCCGACTGATCCCGGCGCAGCGCCGCTGACGCCGAGCCGGACGAACGACGAACGTTGTCGCGCGGAACGGGACCGTCCCGTCCCGCGCGACAACGTCAAGCAGCGATCGATCAGTGATCGTCTCGCGCCGAGTTGAGCAGAGCCGGACCTACTCTTCGACCTCGTCGGCGTCCTTCAACTGCGAGACCAGCCTCTTGCCGGCCAGCTTGTACTCGCCATCGGTGAGCTCGTACATACTGATCAGCCCGTCCTCATCGTCGGCGTTCGGGGACGCTTCCCGGATGATCCAGTAGTTCGGTACACCCAATTGCGCATACACCGCGCGCTTCCTCACCGCGTCGCGTTCCTCGCTGTCCTCGGAGACAGCCTCGATGACCGCAATCAGATTGGCCGCACCATGCGTACTGGCCCTGGGATGGGGCTTGTACCCGGGCTTGAACGCGACCCCATCCGCGACGAAGTTGTGCTTGCCGGACATGTGCCGCGCGAATCCACTGTCCGCGACATACTGCTCGCCGAGGACCGCGTGGCCGCGGTCGCGCCAGTATTCAAGCGCCGCGAGCACCACGAGCCAGTGCCAACCGGTAACAGGCATGTACGTCAACTCCAAGCGGCCGGAGCACAGCTCCCAGGCCCATCCCCGGGGCACCTGGGGCAGCGCTTCGAAGGCCGACCGCGTGATGATCCCGTCCTCTGGCAGGTCGATCATCGGTTCGGTTTTCGGCTCGATCTTCTGCGCGGTCATGGTAACCATGATGCCTCCAACGTCAGTTTCATGACGAGGCTAGGTGACCCGCAGGGCACCGCACAGGCGTCGTACCTACGTCGATGCGGTGCCCCTCGGGTGATGACGCGTCAGCCTTCCGCGTGATCGGCGACCGGCGGGCAGGAGCACATCAGGTTGCGGTCGCCGTACGCGCCATCAATACGGCTCACCGGGGGCCAGTACTTGTCGGCAGCCTGCGCGGGGCCGGCGGGGAAGACCGCGGTGGCCCGCTCGTACGGGTGGGTCCAGTCGCCGACGAGGGTGGCGGCGGTGTGCGGGGCTTGGCGCAGCGGGTTGTCCTCACGGTCCCAGACGCCGGTGGCGACCTGGTCGATCTCGGCACGGATCGCGATCATCGCGTCGCAGAAGCGGTCGAGTTCGGCACGGTCCTCCGACTCGGTCGGCTCTACCATCAGGGTGCCGGCCACCGGGAAGGACATGGTCGGGGCGTGCAGGCCGTAGTCGATCAGGCGCTTGGCCACGTCTTCGACGCTCACGCCGGTCTGCCGGGTGATCTCGCGCAGGTCCAGGATGCACTCGTGCGCGACCAGCCCCGTCGGGCCGGTGTACAGAACGGGGTAGTGTGGGGCCAAGCGCGCGGCCACGTAGTTCGCCGCGAGCACCGCGACCTGTGTGGCGCGCCGCAGGCCGTCGGCGCCCAGCAGCCTGATATACGCCCACGAGATCGGCAGGATCCCGGCCGAGCCCCACGGCGCGGCGGAGACCGGGCCCACGGACCCGGCTCCGGTAGCCGCCGCGGCGGCACGCTGCGGGCCGGCGACCGGGTGCAGCGGGTGGCTGGGCAGGAACGGCGCGAGGTGGGCGCGCACCGCGACCGGGCCGACACCGGGGCCGCCGCCGCCATGCGGGATGCAGAAGGTCTTGTGCAGGTTCAGGTGCGAGACGTCCGCGCCGAACCGGCCCGGCTTGGCCAGGCCGACCAGGGCGTTGAGGTTCGCCCCGTCGACGTAGACCTGCCCGCCGGCCTCGTGCACGGCCGCGCACACGTCGGTGATCTGCTCCTCGAACACTCCGTGCGTGGAGGGGTAGGTGACCATGAGCACAGCCAGCCGGTCGCGGTGCTGCGCGAGCTTCTCACGCAGGTCGTCCACGTCCACGTCGCCGTTCTCACGGCACGCGACCACAACCACGCGCATCCCGGCCATGGCCGCGGACGCGGCGTTGGTGCCGTGCGCTGAGGACGGGATCAGGCACACGTCACGCTGCTCCTGGCCCTGGGAGCGGTGAAAGGCGCGCACCGCCAGCAGCCCGGCCAGTTCGCCCTGCGATCCGGCGTTGGGTTGCATGCTGACCCGATCGTAACCGGTGATCTCGACCAGCCAGCGTTCGAGCTGCCCGATCAGCGTCAGGTACCCGCCGGCCTGCTCCAGCGGGGCGAAGGGGTGCAGGTCGGCGAACTCCGGCCAGGTGATCGGCTCCATCTCGGTGGTGCCGTTCAGCTTCATGGTGCAGGAGCCCAGCGGGATCATCGAGCGGTCAAGCGCCACGTCGCGGTCGGCGAGCCGGCGCAGGTAGCGCAGCATCGCGGTCTCCGAGCGGTGCCGGTGGAAGACCGGGTGAGTCAGGAACGCGCTGGTACGGCGCAGCGCGGCGGGCACGGCGTCGGGAGTGCTCGCGTCGAGCGCGTGCACCTGAAGGCCTTCGGCGCCGAAAGCCTGCCACAGCGCCTGAAGGTCGGACCAGGTGGTGGTCTCGTCGCAGGCGATCGAGACGGTGTCCGGCCCGGCCAGGCGGATATCGATCCCGGCCAGGCGCGCGGCGTGCCACAGTTCGGCAGCGCGACCAGGGATCTGCACGGTGATCGTGTCGAAGAACTCCTCGTGCGCGAGGCGGTACCCGGCGGCGCGCAGCCCGGCGGCGAGCACAGCGGCGTAGCGGTGGGCGCGCCGGGCGATCGCCGTGAGGCCCTCGGGGCCGTGATAGACGGCGTACATGGCGGCGGCGACGGCAAGCAGGACCTGCGCGGTGCAGATGTTGCTGGTGGCCTTCTCGCGGCGGATGTGCTGTTCGCGGGTTTGCAACGCCAGACGCAGCGCGGGGGCGCCGTCGGCGTCGCGGGAGACGCCGACCAGGCGGCCGGGCAGCGCGCGCGCCAGGGTGTCGCGCACGGCGATGTACGCGGCGTGCGGTCCGCCGAAGCCGAGCGGCACGCCGAAGCGCTGGGTGGTGCCCACGGCGATGTCGGCACCGAACTCGCCCGGGGCGCGCAGCAGGGTCAGGGCGAGCAGGTCGGCGGCCACGGCGAGCAGGGCGCCGCGCTCGTGCGCCTGTTCGGCGATCGGTGCGAGGTCGCGCACCACGCCGGACGCGCCGGGGTACTGGGCGAGTATGCCGAAGAACTCGACGTCGGGCAGCGATCCGGCGGCCAGGTCGACGGCGAGCAGTTCGATGCCGATCGGTTCGGCGCGGGTCTGTAGCACGGCGAGGGTCTGCGGCAGCAGGTCGGCGTCGACGAGGAAGGTGTGGCCGGCGTTCTTCGCGGTGCGCCTGGCCAGGGTCATGGCTTCGGCGGCGGCGGTTCCCTCGTCCAGCAGGGAGGCGTTGGCGACCGGCAGAGCGGTCAGGTCCGCGACCATGGTCTGGAAGTTGAGCAGCGCCTCAAGCCGGCCCTGGGAGATCTCCGGCTGGTAGGGGGTGTAGGCGGTGTACCAGGCGGGGTTCTCCAGCACGTTGCGCCGGATGACCGGCGGGGTGAAGGTGCCGTGGTAGCCCAGGCCGATCATGGGGCGCAGCACCCGGTTGCGGGCCGCCAGGTCGCGCAGTTCGGCGGTCACCTCGGCTTCGGAGCGCGCCGGGGGCAGGGCGAGGTGCTCGGTCATCCGGATGGTGGCGGGCACGGCGGCTTCGGCCAGCTCGCCGAGGGAGCCGTAGCCGAGCAGCGCGAGCATCTTGGCCTGGTCCTCGGGGCCGGGGCCGATGTGCCGGCGTTCGAACGTTGCCGCGGCCTCCAGTTCGGTCAGCGGCGCCGTACCGCCGCCGGACGTGCCGCCGGGCGGATGGTGGGGAGCGGTCGTCTCGTGGTCGGCCATCGCGAGCCTCCGGGGCGGGTCCCTGCGCCACGCGACGGTCGCGCGGCGGCCTCTCCCCCTCTGTCACGGGACCTGAGAGCTTCGCCGGCCTGCCCGCCCCGGTGGGGTCGGGCGGCCGGTTTTCACCGTCGGTGGAGGCACTGCCTGCCTGTGGGCGCGGCGGCGTCCTCGCTTTCCAGAGTCGCCTGTCCCGTACGGTCTGTGTGCCTGAGAGATTCCGGGGAGGAGTTGCTCCTTCGGCGCCCGCGTGCGCGGGACTCTCCCGTCCGGGATGAACGGCTGATGACCCCACGGTATCAGCGGCGGGCGCGTATGCCGATCGTCCAACTGCGCCTCCGGCCTTGGCACGGGCACGGGGGCGCAGTCGACAATGCGTTACTGGCGTTACCGTGGCCGTCCGCACCACCACCCGACATCCCAGCACGCACGGTCACGGCGAGGGGAGGGCTACGGGACGACGTCCTCCTGCCCGGGGCCGTCCTCATCGCGCAACGCGTTGGCCAGGGACGTGGCCAACGGCATGCCGATGCCCAACTCGCGGCTGATGCGGGTGGCCGAAGGCAGGCCGCGCCAGCGCTCGACTTCGCGGGCGGCGGTGAGCAGTTCGCTCTCGCGGGTGCTGCGGCGCGGCATGGGCGGCATCGGGGGCGGGGCCTGGAACTCGACGTGCCGGGGCTCCTGGGGGCGGCGCTGCGGGCCGAGGGCCACGGCGGGCGGCGCCGCGTGCGCGGCGCGCT
>NZ_DASYZI010000091.1:0-3199 GCF_035946395.1 Actinocrinis sp. | reverse complement strand
ACCACCTCGCTGGCCATCCTCGGCTACAAGGCGATATTCCAGAACCTTGAATTCGGGACGGGCGCGGCGGTGGCCACCACGACCGCGCTGCTGGTGCTGCTCGCCAGCCTGCTCTCGCTGCGGGCCTTCAAGGTCCAGGTCGGAAAGGAGGGAACATAAATGGGCAGGCGCAAGCACGGCTGGCACCGGGTCATCAACGGCGTCAACATCTCGACGTTCTTCGTCGTGCTGTTCATCGGGCTGCCGCTGTACTGGCTGATCGTCTCCAGCTTCAAGGAGCCGGCCGCCCTGGGGGACAGCCCGCCGCAGTACTGGCCGAACCCGTGGAGCACAGGCAACTACTCCCAGGCCTTCAAGCAGTACGACTTCGGTTCGTACTTCCTCAACTCGGTGGTCGTGACGCTCGTCGCCACGGCGCTGGTGCTGTTCCTCGGGACGATGGCCGGGTACGCGCTGGGCCGGCTGCCGATGCGGGGGAAGTTCACCCTGATGGTGACGCTGCTGATCATCTCGCTGTTCCCCGAGATCGCGGTGGTCGCGCCGCTGTACTCGCTGCTGGACACCCTCGGCTGGCTGAACAGCTACCAGGCGCTGATCATCCCGTACACGGCGTTCTTCCTGCCGTTCGCCATCTGGATCCTGCGCAACTACATGCTCGGCATCCCCAAGGAGATGGAGGAGACCGCCCGGATCGACGGGGCCGGGCCGATACGGACGGTATGGTCGGTCATCCTGCCGATGGCCCTGCCGGGCGTGTTCACGGCCGGCATCTTCACCTTCACCGCGGCCTGGACCGAGTTCCTGATGGCGCTCACCTTCAACATCAACAAAAAGACCATTCCGGTCGGCATCTCGACGTTCGGCTCCGCGAACGAGGTCCCGTTCGGGACCATCTTCGCCGCCAGCGTGGTGGCGGTGGTCCCGATCGGCATCCTGGTATTCATCTTCCGCAAGTTCGTGATCTCCGGCCTGACCTCGGGCGCGGTGAAGGGGTGAGCGCGTCCAGGCGGGCGGCCCGGGATCCGGGGGGGTTCCCCGGGTCCTCGGGACCCGGCCCGGCAGGCCATTATGATCCCAGCAAGCACGGCCAGCCCGGTAAGGAGGCATGATGGCCACCGTCGACATGCAGCAGCTGAACAAGGTGTACGAAAACGGCTTTCACGCGGTCAAGGACTTCACCTTGGACGTGCGCGACGGCGAGTTCATGGTGCTGGTGGGCCCGTCGGGCTCCGGCAAGACCACCGCGCTGCGGATGGTGGCCGGGCTGGAGGACATCACCAGCGGCACCCTGCTCATCGGCGGGAAGGTCGTCAACAACGAGACGCCCAAGGAACGGGACATCGCGATGGTGTTCCAGAACTACGCGCTGTACCCGCACATGACCGTGGCTGAGAACATGGGCTTCGCGCTGAAGATCGCCGGAGTGCCAAAGCCGGAGATCCGGCAGAAGGTCGAGGACGCGGCCAAGCTGCTCGAACTGACCGAATACCTCGGGCGCAAGCCGAAGGCGCTCTCCGGCGGTCAGCGTCAGCGCGTCGCGATGGGCCGCGCGATCGTGCGTCAGCCCAAGGTGTTCCTCATGGACGAGCCTCTGTCGAACCTCGACGCGAAGCTGCGCGTGCAGACGCGTACGCAGATCGCCTCGTTGCAGCGACGCCTCGGGATCACGACCGTGTACGTCACGCACGACCAGGTCGAGGCCATGACGATGGGTGACCGCGTGGCGGTGCTCAAGGACGGCCTGCTCCAGCAGTGCGACACTCCCCGGCGGATGTATGAGAAGCCGGCCAACGTCTTCGTCGCGGGCTTCATCGGCTCGCCGGCGATGAACCTGATCGAGGCGCCGATCGCGGACGGCGGCGTGGCCTTCGACGGCGCGGTCGTGCCGGTCGACCGTGAGTCGCTGAGCCGGGCGGTCGGCCGCGGCGAGCGCTCTGTCACGCTGGGTGTGCGGCCCGAGTCGTTCGACGTCACGACGGACGGCACGGGCATCGCAGTGGTCGTGAACGTGGTCGAGGAACTGGGCGCGGACGCCTTCGCCTACGGCACCGCGAAGGTGGACGGGAGCGACGTGGACGTCATCGTCCGCGTGGACGCCCGCAACACGCCCGCCAAGGGCGAAACGCTGCACTTCCTGCCCAAGGCCGGCGAGACGCACATCTTCTCGACGGTGAGTGGGGAGCGTTTGTCGGAGTAGCAAGGGTTAGGCTGCGGCCCCGTCCTCCGGTGGAGGGCGGGGCCGTGGTGTTGCGGGGTGAGGTGAGGTGGGTGAAGCGTGGGGGAGTTGGTCGGTCAGGGGCGGTCAGAGGTCGGCGGTTAGGGATGCGATCTCTGCGGCGAGTTCTAGGTAGTGGTCGTCGGCGGGTACCGGGGCGGCCAGGATCATGTGCGTCAGGCCCAACTCACGCAGCTGCTCGGCGCGGGTGACTACCGTCTTGGCTGTGCTCTCCGGGGTAACGCGCTGCATGATCGTCTTCTCGATCGCGTCGTAGTCGCGGCCTTCGGTCTCGCAGTGGCCGCGTAGGACATCGAGCTTGTGCGTAACGAACTCGTCGCCGCCGTCGAACAGGTTGCACGCGTCGGCGTAGCGTGCGACGAGGCGCAGTGTCTTCTGCTCGCCGCCGCCACCGATCAGCAGCTTCGGACGCGGGGAAGAGACTGCGGGCGGCACGTTGAGCAAGCGGTTGGGCGTGTAGTGCTTGCCCTCGAAGCCTGCGTCGGAGTCCGACCACATGCCGTTGGCGATCCGGATGGCCTCTTCGAGGCGCTCGAACCGCTCCTTGACCGGCGGGAAGGGTACGCCGTAGCCCGCGTGCTCCTCCTCGAACCAGGCCGCGCCGATGCCGTAGTACGCCCGGCCGCCGGAGAGGACGTCGAGCGTCGTGCCGATCTTCGCCAGGATCGCCGGATTGCGGTAGGTGACGCCGGTGACCATCGTGCCGAGGGTGACGCGCTCGGTGGCGGCGGCGAGGAAGCCGAGGGTCGTGTAGCCCTCAAGCATCGGGTCCTCGGCCGGGCCGTTGACCGCGATCTGCCAGTAGTGGTCCATCACCCAGAGGCTGTACAGTCCGCCGTCCTCGGCGATCCGCGCCGCCTTGAGGAGGTTCGGCCGGATGGCCGCGGAGCCGCCCGGCCAGTCGAAGCGGTTGACGGTGAATCCAATGCGCACTCTGAACTCCTGGAGGGAGAGAGTTTGGGG
>NZ_DASYZI010000090.1:0-11069 GCF_035946395.1 Actinocrinis sp. | reverse complement strand
GTCTGGGACGCCGCGGTGGCCGCGTCGCCGGACCACGCGGATTGCAGGGAGGAGTTCGCGTGGTTGAGTGTGTCGACGATTTGGTTCAGCGAGGACTTGACCTGGTTGTAGCCCTGGATCTGGCTGTCGATGGCCGACGGCTGGAGCAGACTGATCTGCTGCTTGGCCCAGGCGACACCGCCGTACTGCTGGACCGTGTTGTGATCGAACCTGCTCGGCATTGGACTGGCCTACCCCGCGTCTTTCGTTCCGCTGGCTTCGTTCCCTGTGTTCCCTGTGTTTCGTGTGCGCGCACACGCACGCACACACACACCTCAGTCGCGCACGTGCACCCCTCGGACTGGCCGTCTCCCCCGAGCGGCCGTGGGTGTTGTTACGCGTCCTTCTGTACCTGCGTCATGTCCAGTTGCAGGTTGTCTTCGGTGGTTGAGTACAGCTGATGCGTCTTCTGTATCCGGTCGTGCAGATCGTTGATCTTCTGGTTGACGTCGTTGATGAGGCCGTAGATCGCCTGCTGCACCTGGCCGTTGGCGGCGTTGAGCTTGCTGGCCGCATCGAGGCCCATGTCCGTCTGGCCGAAGTTCGACGAGCCGTCATTGCCCTCGGCGTGCTTGATGCCGCCGGGGGCGGCGGTCTGCTGTAGGTCTGACGCCGTGTTGTTGTGGAACGTGCTCGTCGCGAGCGGGCTTGCGGGGGCCACGAAGTGATCCTGAAGCAACGCCTGGAGCTTGAGCCGGACCGCCTCGAGCTCCTCCAGCTCGACTCTGAAGCTAGTACTCATCCCGCCGGATCCCCTCAAATCCCCTCGTGAAAATCTGCTTGCTGGGCGCACGCGGGACGCCTGGCGCGCCGCCTGGCGGTACACCCTATCGAAGGGTACCGACATGGAGACAGACTGACCACCGATTCGTGTTCGTGAGTCGCAGAATCCGCCAGTCTATACCGATCATGACTTGATAGCCTTAATTAGCTAATGGGAACGTTGGTGCCTTTGCTCCGAGTTGGTCACCATTGGTCTGCGGGCTGGTACGGCGAGAGTGGCGCTTGGCGTACTTCAGGGAAAGATCAAGTCACGATTCGGCATCGGCGGGAACCCTGGGAAGAGCGCCAGTTTGGCGATGTCGTTATGATCAGCCGCTCATAACATTTCATCCTTGGAGGGGACAACGTGTCCGAGTCATGGGGGCAGCCGCAACAGCCGGGTGGTGACTGGTCCGTTCCACAGGGCGGTAATGAGCCCGGGTCCTTCGGCCCGCCGCCGGTGGATCCACAGTACGGTGCGCCCGCACCGCAATACGGCGGGTATGAGCAGCCGCAGCAGCAGTCGCCGCAGTACGGGATGCCGCCGCAGCAGCCGTACGAGCAGCCGACGGCTCAGTTCGGTGCGCCGCCGCAGTTCGGCGGGCAGGTGCCGCCGACCGGTGGTTACGGCTACCCGATGCCGCCGCAGGACCAGAAGAACGGTTTTGCGCTCGCCGGCCTCATCCTGTCCTTCACGGTGCTTCTCGGCGCCATCTTCTCGGCGCTCGGCCTCGGCCGGGCCGGGAAGATCGGTGGCAAGGGCAAAGGACTCGCCGTCGCCGGCCTCGTGCTGTCGATCCTCTTCGGCATTGGCTGGACCATTCTGATTTCCAAGGCGGTGGCCAACAGCACGGCGCTCGACCCGGGCTGCACTTCTGCGGAGAGCGCGTTCCAGAGCATGCTCGGCTCGATCCAGACCGACGAGTCGAAGCTGAGCAGCGACTCCTCCGACCAGACCGCGATGCAGGCGGACCTGGCCAAGTTCACCACCGATGTGCAGGGCATCAAGTCGGCGCTCGACTCGTCGCTGGCGAAGGCTCAGCACCAGTCGGTGAAGGACAAGATCCAGGCCATGGACACCGACATCAACACGGTGCTCACCGGGCTCAAGGCCATTCAGAACGGCGACACGAGCAGCCTGAGCGACTTCGAGGCTGCCGCGGGTCGCCTTGGGTCGGACGGCACTGACCTCGACAACGTTTGCAGTTCACTGTAATTCGCGTTGTGCTGGTTGCTGTTGTATGTAATGCGTGGTGTGCAGTTTTTATATGACTTGGGCCGCTGCCGGGGGATTTCCGGCGGCGGCCCGCGTGTTTTGAGTGGTTCGCTTTGGAGCGGAGCGGTTAGCTTGCCAGGCCGTGGTGGTACGCGTAGCGCACGGCTTGGGCGCGGTCACGTACGCCGGTCTTGGCGAACAGGTGGTTGATGTGCGTCTTCACGGTGGCCTCTGAGACGAACAGCTCTCCGGCGATCTGCGCGTTGGAACGGCCGTAGGCGATCAGGCGCAGTACCTCGACCTCACGCGTCGTCAGGTTGTCTGGCAGCGGGGGTGTTGGCTGTGGTAAGGGGTTTGGTCGTGCGGTGGTGGCGGCCGAGACGAGTCTGCGTTGGACGTCGCCGTCGAGTACGGACTGGCCTGCTGCCGCGGCGATCACAGCACGGGCGATGTCCTCGCGGCCTGAGTCCTTCGTCAGATAGCCCAACGCACCGGCTTGCAGCGCGCCGTGGATCGAGGCGTCGTCTGCATATGTGGTGAGCACCACGACCTTTGTGCGCGGGTGGCGGGCGCTGATCCGCGCGGTGGCTTCGATGCCGTCCGTCCCAGGCATGTGAAGGTCCATCAGGATGACGTCCGGGTCGGTGTCGGCCACGGCGTCGACGGCCTGGCTGCCGTCCGCGGCTTCGGCGACGACGGTGATCTGCGGGTCCAGGTCCAAAAGGGTGACCAGGCCTTCCCGCACGGCCGCTTGGTCATCGGCGACGATGACACGGATCGGGGGTTTTGGTGCGCTGGCAGTCACGTTTCAAGGGTAGGGGGCTCAAGGAGAGGGGCGGGGACGGGAGGGAATGCGGAGTTGGACTCGCCAACCGCCGTGCCATGGGCCTGCCTCGAACGCGCCTCCAGCCAATTCGGCTCGTTCTTTGAGCCCGGCCAGTCCGTAACCGCCGCCGGAGGAAGCGAGTGCAGTGGTGGGCGCGGACGCGGCCTGATTGGTGACGGTCAGTACGGCGGCCGACTCATCGCAGGTCAGCGTGATCTCGATGGGTGCACCAGGGGCGTGCTTACGTGCGTTGGTCAGTGACTCCTGCGCGGTGCGGTATAACGCCAGCGTGGCGTCAGGCTGCAAGTCGGTGGGTTCGCAGTCCGCGATGACTGTGGCTGACGCACCGGTGTACGCCTCGTACGCCTCGGCCAGTCCATGCAGCATCGATCGCAGCGGAGGCGTGTCTTCGCGCAATGCTGCGATAGCGCGGCGGGTCTCGGTGAGGCCCTCACGCGCGATATGTCGCGCCTTGACCACGTATCCGTGTGCCTTGACGAGGTCGGTGCCGTTGGTCAGCAGTGCGTCTGCGGCTTCGAGTTGCACGGTCAATGCGGAGAGCGAGTGTGCGAGCACGTCGTGGATCTCGCGGGCGATTCGGCTGCGTTCAGCCAGCGCGGCGGCGTGGGCCTGCTCGTTGTTGGCGCGGCGGGTCTCGGTGAGCAGCCGTTCGGCGGTCTCCGCGCGCAGGATCTGCGCCCGGCGGCCGAGCCCGAGGCCGTACGTGCCGAACAGCAGACCGGCATAGCCGATCCCCGCTCCCATGTTCGCGTGTGACAGCCACGCGGTGAGCAGCATGATCGCGCTGCTCACGATGGGGGCGGCAAGCGACTGCCGCCACGTGAAGCGGATTCCGGCGGACACTATGGCCACCGACGGGAAGATCACGGCCTCCGTCGGCAGCTTTAGCCCGGTCAGCACCGACCCGGCCGTGCCGTACAGCACGAGCGCGACGATCACGGCCGGCTCGCCGATTCGCTCGGGCGCCATGTAGACCCCGATGGCCCAGACGAGCCAGCCCGTGGCACAGAGCACGGTCAGGATCAGCGACGCCAGGCCGCGACCATGCCCGGAGAAGCGCAGCGGCCCGGACGCGATGCTCGCGATGAGGAAGCTGAGCAGCATGGTCCGCGCCGCGAACATCCGACGCCGCTTCAGTGGGACGAGGCGGTCGTTTATCCAGCGCTCGGTCCATTGATCCGGCCAGGCGGTCACGTCGCTCACGGTAATACCCTCTGCTTGGTCACGGCAGGTTGCGCGCGGGGACGGTACCTATGCGTGCGCTGACGGCCAGCGACTCGCCGAGCAGCGAGATGCCGAACATCAGCAGCAGGCTGGTGGAGGCGACTGCGGTGGCGACGCCGAATGGCGGGGCGGCCAGATCCATGGCTATCCGGATCGCGATGGTGACGATCCACAACGCCGTGGTGAGCGCGGAGTAACGCTGGACCAGTTCGCCGTTGGCGGGATAGATCCGGATCGTGCTGCCGCGAAGCACGCCGAGCAGCAGCGAGACGAAGCCGCAGGCGAGGAGGTAGGCCAGGTCGGTTCCGGTGATCGTCACCGGAGGCGTGTGCCGACTGAGGCTTACAACGCCGTAGACGCCGATTGCGGACACGGCCAGTGGCAGCCTCCAGCGACGTGTGTCGCTCTGGACGGGGCGCGGCGTGAACCGTCGTCCGACGACCAGGGCTAAGAGGCCGACGGCGATGACGACCTGGAAAAGAGTGGATGCCGAGCTCATAAGGTTGCTCCCGCTGCCCGTCCGGGCTTGATCCTTTGTTCGATGCTTTGAACGTAGGTGGCGGGGCGAGCGGTGGGATCAACCTGTGGGTGGGGTGCGGGTGGAGGTTTGTGGGGGTGGGGAGGTGGAGGGGACTGTGGGCTGTGGGGCTTGTAGTGGAGGGGGATAGTAGGTGGCGGGGTCGGGGTGTTAGGGGATGACGGACTGGTTGAGGGCGGATTGGGATTGGCTTAGGGCAGGGGCTGGCGCTTATGCGGGGAGATGGACGGCAGACCTAGGAAGCCCTCTGCGTGTGCGTAAGCCACGCCGATGCGCGGTAGGTCCGAGGAGCGCCGGTAGAGCACGAAACGTGGTTCCCAAATCGGACGATATTTCGCGTTCGCTCGATAGAGTGACTCGATCTGCCACCAGCGGGAGAAGAACAGCAGCACCGCGCGCCACAGTCTCAGCACCGGTCCGGCGCCGAGCCGGGAACCGCGTTCGAAGACCGCGCGGAACATGGCGAAGTTGAGCGAGATCCGCTCGACGCCGACTTCGGCCGCCCGCTGGATCAGTTCGATCACCATGTACTCGATCACGCCGTTGTCCGAGGCCTTGTCCCGGCGCATCAGGTCCAGCGAGAGGCCCTTGGTTCCCCACGGCACGTACGAGAGCAGCGCGCACAGCCGGCCCTCGAAATCGTGGCATTCCACCAACACGCACCGTCCGTCGGCTGGATCGCCCATCCGGCCCAGCGCCATGGAGAACCCGCGCTCGCTCTGGCCGTAGCGCCACTGGTCGGCGGCCTTGATCAACGCGGCGAACTCGTCGGGCGGGATGTCGGCGTGCCGGCGGATGCGCACCGTGTACCCGCCGCGTTTCACCCGGTTGTACGCCTGCCGGACCACGCGCATCGCCCGGCCTTCGAGGGTGAAGTCCGCGACCTCGACCACGGCCTCGTCGCCGAGTTCCAGCGCGGTCAGCCCGTGCCGTTCGTAGATTTTGCCGCCCTCTTCGCTCGCTCCGGCGACAGCCGGCGTCCACGCGTGCTGATACGCCTCGGTGAGCCAGGCGTCGATCGCGCCGGGCCACGCCTCGGGGTCTCCGAGCGGGTCTCCGGAGGCCAGCGACACGCCGACGACCACGCGGTACGCGACGGCCGCCTTGCCGGTCGGCGAGAACACCACGGCCTTGTCCCGGCGCAGCGCGAAGTAGCCGAGCGAGTCGCGCTCTCCGTGCTTGTCCAGCAGGGCGCGCAGCCGCTCCTCGTCGTGCGGCGAGTGCAGCCAGCGCCCGCGTGGCGAGCGGAAGAGGGCGTAGAGGATGAGCAGGAACAGCGCCAGGCTCATCAGGTTGATGATTACGCCGACCCAGTGAGCTACCACCAGGCCGTCCGGCCCATTGTCGTCTCCGGACAGCGAGGCGACGCGCATCAGCGTGTACGAGACACGGTCGCCGACACTCGATTGGCCGAGCGCGCCGAACACGGTGACCAGCAGGGCGCCCACCGTCACCGCCAGCGCACCGCCGCCGAGTAGCACCGCGGCCGCCAGCCTCGGGTTGTTCCGGTCGCCCTTCGCGTAGTATTCGCGGCGGCCGAACAGCAGCGCGAGCCACAGCAGCACGGTCACGACCACGGAGAACCAGTTGAAGGCGTGCGCGCGGAACTCCGGGAAGTACATCGCGTAGACGTAGAGCGCGGCGGTCGGCGTGAGCAGGATGAGGTTGAAGATCCACGCCGCGCGCTTGCGCCGCCCCATGGTCACGGCCAGGAACGCGGTGAACGCCGCCGAGGCGTAACCGGCGGTCAGCAGGTAGGGGGTGAAGTAGTCGCCGGAGTTGTGACGGTGCACGGTGTTGCCGAACGACACGAACAGGGCGCCGAGCAGGTTGATCCACGCGGTGAGCCGCAGATACCAGGCCGCGTACGCCGCCGCAGGCCCGCGCAGTCGGCCGCCGAAGACGCCGGGGGATCGAGCAGCACCGACGGCGCTGCTGTCGCCGCCCCGGTCGGCCGAGCGCTCCGTTGTGCCCGCCACCATTTGCCGCCTGCACCTTCGCTGCCCGATTCGTCCCTTCCATCCTGGCGGACGGAAGGGCGGGGACGCGAGCCGTACGCAGACCGTCACCGAGAACGACGTCCCTGAAGGTCTGACGGTGCGCCGGGCCGCGTGGTTCCTGGCGCTCGCCGGTGGCCACGGCGGCGAAGGGTTGGCAGGAGCCAGGGAGCCAGGGAGCCAGGGAGCTGGGGAGCCGGGAGTGTGGGGAGCGGCTGGGAGCCGGGAAGAGGGTCGTAAGGTCGCAGTGCCAGGATGGGGGCATGCAACTGCGGATTTTCACCGAGCCCCAGCAGGGCGCCAGCTACGACGCGCAGCTCACGGTCGCCAAGGCCGCCGAGGAACTCGGCTTCGATGCCTTCTTCCGCTCAGACCATTATATGAAGATGGGATCGGTTTCTGGCCTACCGGGCCCGAGCGACGCCTGGATCACGCTGGCCGGTTTGGCGCGCGAGACCTCGCGCATCCGGCTCGGCACGCTGGTCTCCCCGGCCACGTTCCGGTTGCCCGGCCCGCTGGCGATCCAGGTCGCGCAGGTCGACCAGATGTCCGGCGGCCGTGTCGAGCTGGGCCTGGGCACCGGCTGGTATGACGCTGAGCACACGGCGTACGGGATCCCGTTCCCGGACAACCGGTTCGAGCTGTTGGAGGAGCAGCTCGCGATCGTCACCGGGCTGTGGAAGACCCCTGAGGGCGAGACCTATTCCTACGCGGGCAAGCAGTACCGGCTTGAGGACTCGCCCGCGCTGCCGAAGCCCGCGCAGCGCCCGCACCCGCCGATCATCGTCGGCGGCTTCGGGAAGAAGCGCACGCCGCGCCTGGCCGCGCAGTACGCGAACGAGTTCAACGCGGGCTTCAGGGGCGTGGACGACACGGACGCGGCCTTCGAGCGGGTGCGCGCGGCGGCCGTGGCGGCGGGCCGCGACCCGGGCTCGCTGGTCTACTCGATCGCGGCGCCGACCGTGGTCGGGAAGGACGACGTGGAGGTCGCGCGGCGCGCGGAAGCCGTCGGCATGACTGCCGAGGAGGTCCGGGCGAATGGGTACGCGGGCACGCCGGGCGAGGTCGTCGCCAAGCTCGGCCGGTTCGCCGAGGTCGGGACGAGCCGGGTGTACCTCCAGATCCTGGACCTCGGTGACCTGGACCACCTGGAGTTGATCGCGGGCGAGGTCGCGCGGCAGCTGAACGGGTGAGCTGACCGACCTGACTGGCCTGGCCCGCTTCGGCCGGTGTTGAGCTGGGCGGGTACGCCCAAACGACGCCGACAATCGTTGTCATTGTCATATCTCAATATACTGTTTTGCTGGGCTATGCTGAGGGGATGGCAGGCGAAGGGTGGCGCGGGCACGACACCGATCGCGAGCGTGACTATGGGCACGGTCGTGACCATGGGCATGGGAACGAGCGCGGGTGCGGGCAGGATCATGAGTACGAGCACGGTACGTATGATCATGGTTCGTTCGATCGCGGTGCGCACGACCGGGATGTGAATAACCGCGATGCGCACGATGTCGGCGTGCGTGGCGGCAGTGCGCATGACCACGGCTCGCATGACCACGGTGCGGCGGTTTCGGCGGATTCTGACGTCCGGTACCTGACCGCCGCGCTGAGCCTGATCCTCGCGTTCATGGCCGCGGAGGTGGTGCTCGGCTTCGCGGCGCACTCGCTCGCGCTGATCTCCGATGCGGGCCACATGCTCACCGACGCCGCCGCGCTGGGCCTCGCGTTGTTCGCGATGCGTCTGGCCGCGCGGCCGGCGCGCGGGCCGTGGACCTACGGCCTGCGGCGGGCCGAGATTCTTTCTGCGCAGGCCAACGGCATCACGCTGCTCGTGCTCGTGGTCGTCTTCACCGTCGAGGCGGTACGGCGCCTGATTTCGCCGCCGACGGTGGCCGGGGGTCTGGTGACCGGCACCGCGCTGGTCGGCATCGCGGTCAACGCAGTGGCCGCGCTGCTGATCAGCCGCGCGAATCGGACCAGCCTGAACGTCGAGGGCGCCTTCCAGCACATCCTGAGCGACGCCTGGGCGTTCCTCGCCACGACTGTCGCCGGAGTCGTGGTGCTGACCACCGGATTCGCCCGCGCCGACGCCATCGCCTCGCTCTTCGTCGCGGCGCTGATGGCCCGAGCCGGATACCGGCTGGTACGCGACGCGTGGCGGATCTTCCTGGAAGGCGCGCCGGCCGGGCTCGACCCGGCGGCGGTCGGTGCGGCGTTGGCCGCCGATCCGCAGGTGACCGAGGTGCACGACCTACACGTCTGGACGATCACTTCCGGATTCGCCGCGCTGTCGGCGCACGTGTTGGTGGAGCCGGGGCAGGACTGCCACGCGGTGCGCGGGCGGCTCCAGGAACTGCTGCGCGACTCGTTCGGGATCCAGCACGCGACGTTGCAGGTCGATCATGCCGCCGAGTCCTTGCTGAGCATCGAGCGCAGTCGGCCGGAGCGTGAGCGTTCCTGAGCTGCCATCAGCGATCGTCGGCTCATGCTGAGCAGTTCTTCGGGCCGATTCGGTGATCCGTCGTCAGATTGTCACCCGTACGGGCGCCTGACAGGTTCGGGATCCGTCCAATAGGGTCACAGCGTCCAATGAAGGCGGCGTCGACTCGCCGCAGGGCGGAAGATGGAGCCGGAAGGAGTCCCGCCGGGGGCCACCGCAGGGTCCCCTTCCCGCCATCAGTGTTTCACGCGTTGATCGCCGAACCACGATAGGCTGAAGACGGCCGACACGAGTCGCCGAACTTCATCCCTGTCCGAAGTGAGGACGACTCGTTTTTGGGGAACACTGTGCACAGCACGTGCGGATGCTTCGTGCATTCGCATGGGTCGATCAGCAGATTGGCCCGGCCGGTGCGGTTGCGGCCGAGAGACAAGTACATATACAGACAAGTACGGCTTGGCGAAGGCGTGAAACGACGGACTCGCTGGGTTGGCACCGGGACAAGGCCGCTGGGGAAGGCGCACCTCGTCTACCGACGCCGACCGAAGGAGACACCGCCGTGCCTACTCGTGGAGTCCTGTACATCCACTCCGCGCCCCGCGCGCTGTGCCCGCACGTCGAGTGGGCAGTCGCGGGAGTGCTCGGGGTGCGCGTCAGCCTGGACTGGGCGCGGCAGCCCGCTGCCCCGTCCACGTGGCGGGCTGAGCTGCCCTGGGCCGCGGAGCCCGGTACGGCGACACGGCTGGCGTCGGCGCTGCGCGGCTGGCAGCTGCTGCGTTTCGAGGTGACTGAGGAGCCGTCGGCAGGCGCCGAGGGGGAACGCTACTCCTCCACGCCGGATCTGGGTGTGTTCCACGCCGTGACCGGAGTGCATGGCGACATCATGGTCTCGGAGGACCGGCTGCGCGCCGCGATGCTGCGTGCTGCGCGCGGCGCGGATCTCGAAGCGGAGCTTCAGAACCTGCTCGGCAAGCCCTGGGACGACGAGCTTGAGCCCTTCCGCTGCGCGGGCGACGGGGCACCGGTGCGCTGGCTGCACCAGGTGGTCTGATCTGATGATTCGATGACAGTTTGTGACTGATGTGATGTCAGGCTGATCAGACTGATGTGAAGTCAGAAGTCGCGACGGCTGGTTGTACGGGTGAGTGGCTGGGTTGGTTGTCGGGGCGCGGGCTAGTCCCGTCCTTCGCACGTCACTTGAATGAGTGAAGGGCAATCCGGGGAAATCGGGTGTTTCTCAGGGCCGAGTAAGGCCATTGCTCGATGACGAGCCCCGGATTGTCCTGGTCTGCATTTCGCTCGGCCGGGCGACGTGCGAAGGACGAGGCTAGTGCACGTCAAGGGTCGGCGGGCCTTGGTGCAGGACGACCCAACCGTCTTCTTGGTACACGACGCGATAGCCCTGGAGCTCCAGCCATGCGACGTCGTCGCGTTGCTGCGTGACGGTTTTGAACGGGAACGAACTGCGCGCGACGTCGGCGACCACCCACGGTGTCGGAGGGTAGTAGCGGTCGCCGGGGAAGTCCCACATGATGACCCGGTCGCGGCTGAGCAGCTGCGGGCCGAGCTGCGTGGCCGCGGCGACCAGCACGTTGCTCGGCACGTGCGCGGCGGCGCGCTTCCCGGCCGCCACCGAGCGGCTGGACGTGTTCCAGAACGGCGCCTTCGTCATCGCGTACAGCGGGTAACGGTTCGCGTATTGCCAGCCGTAAAAGGCCAGATAGAGGCCGAAGCCGGCCAGTAGTATGCCGCGGATCAGCGGACCGCGCCCGGCGAGTCGGGCGCGGGACAGCTTGCCTGTGGAGAGTCCGTCGAGTCGTGCGCTGAGCGGTCGGAGGATCCGCCACCGTAACGGTCGGCCGTCCGTCAGCCAGCGGGCCAGCCTCGCCGCACCGTCCACCGCGCCGAGGAAGAGCATCGGCAGCAGGAAGGCGTTGTAGTGGTACGGCATCTGCCAGTACAACTGGTTCATCGAAAGGAACCGCTCGACCAGCAGCGGCGCGGCC
>NZ_DASYZI010000089.1:0-2754 GCF_035946395.1 Actinocrinis sp. | reverse complement strand
TGGCGCATCCGGCGGGTGAGTGCCTCGATCATCGGCGCGGAGCTGTCCAGGGCGGTGACTGAACCGGCCGGCCCGACCGCGCGGGCGGCGGCCAGGGTCGTTTCACCGGTGCCCGCGCCGACCTCGACCACGCGGCACCCGGCCGACACGCCGGCGGTGGACAACAGACATTCGTTGACCTCAGCCAGGGATTCTGCCCGGTGTTTCTCGCTGCGCAGCCACGCCGCAGCCAAGTCGAGATCAGACGCATTAGGTCTCACCTTCGCAACGTGGGAGCGAACATGCCTGAATGCCAGCTGGACGACTGCGGGATCAGTTGCGAGTTCGGATGCTCGTGCATGTCCGACGCGGCCGGATGCGAGTGCTGGTGCGAGAACATCTCACTGCCTCCACTCAAAAAGCTCCGGGTACGGGAGGCTAGGGATCCAGAGGCGTACGTGAATTTCCCGGCGTGGGGCATGCCGTTGGTGCGTCTGGTAGAGGTGTTCGACGACTTCTTTCCCGGCCAGATCCTGATGCCGGTCTCCAAGATGCAGGAGAAAGTCACTACCGACGAGGAGCTACGTCAGATCATGCTCGGCGATCTCGGCGAGTATCTCGGGCTGGTGCCGGTCAGGACGCCGCTGCCGGGACGTGCCACCCCGCCCACCGACGCCGAGGTCTGAAAACCCCTGCATCGACACGCCGCTGCACACCGCGGCTCTGATATGGGTGGTCGCCGACCCACGTGCCAGGATCACCAGGTCATTTGGAGGCGCACGCACATGGGGCAGCGACAATCCCTTGACCCCACCCGGCTGATGCGCTTGCCTGAGTAGGCCGGCAGACAGTGGCATCGGGCTTAACAAGGAGAGCCATGCGCGCACGATCCTGGTTCGTCGTTCTGGCGGTCGGCGCGGTTGTTGTCGGCTCGCTCGCGGCCGCTGTTCCGGCCGCTGTCGCCGCCCCCGTGCCCGCCACTGGGGGCCCAGGCGCCTTGAGCCACTTCGACCTCGCCCGAAAGGACTGTCTGGGCACGGCCCGCAACACGACGTCGAAGATCTGGTACACGGTCGCCGACGGCGTGCTGTCAGATGTCTATGCCCCGACGATCGACACGACGAACGTCGAGACGATGCAGTACCTCGTCACTGACGGCTCCTCGTTCACTGACCTGCAGACGCGCGACACGACCTACACCGTCTCCGCTGATTCGACCGGAATGGTCTGCACAGTCACGTCCACGGCTAAGACCGGTGCCTACCGGCTTACCACAACGTACCTCACCGATCCGGCGCGTCCGAGCGTCGTTGTCCAGACCAGCTACACGCCCCTGACGCCGGCCGCGGCCAGCTACCGGGTCTATGTCCGGCTGGACGCGACAGTCGGCGGCAACGGTGGCGGCGGCAGCGGCAACGGCGGTGCCGACAACGCGGTCATCGACACCACAACTGGTTCGCCGGTGCCGGTCTCCTACGACACGAACACCAAGACAAACGCCGCCAATCGCGATTATGCCGTGCCGAGCTTCCTGGCCCTGCGGGCAGACCAACCGTTCGGCGTAGTGAGCAGCGGCTTCGTGGGCACCCCGTCGGATGGACTCGCCCAGCTCGACTCCGCGCATATCCTGACGCCGACCGATTCCGCTCTCGGCGGTAATGTGGAGCAGACGGCGCAGGTGCGCTTCGACAAGCACGGCGACGCGATGCTCGCCCTCGGTTTCGGCACCACGCAGGCCGACGCCGTCGCCACCGCCAGCGCCACGGTCGGCCGGCCCTTCGGGTCGCTGCGCGGCCAATACCGGTCGGGGTGGCTTTCATACGACGACGCGCTCAATACCCCATCTGGAAGTCTCCCCGGCCTCACGCCGGCCCAGCAGGCGGCCGCAGTGAAGGATTACTACGTGTCCGCCAACGTAGTCAAAGCGAGCGAGGACAAGACATTCCCAGGGGCAATCGTGGCCTCGATCGCCTCGCCGTGGGGGCAGGCGGTCTCCGCCGGCGATCCGGCCAACACCTACTTCGGCTCCTACCGGGAAGTCTTCTCCCGGGACCTCTATGAGGCATGGACGGGGCTGTTGACGGACGGCGATCTGGCCACCGCCCGCGCCGCCACGAGGTTCCTGCTCGAGAAGCAGCAGCTCCCCGACGGGTCGTTGCCACGCAACTCGTTGGTCAACGGCAAGCTTGCGCCGGATTCCTTTAACACCCAACTGGATGAGGTTGCCTATCCGATCCTGATGGTGTTGCAGTCCGGCCTGGCCGGCGACGCCGGACTGTGGCCGCACGTACAGGCGGCGGCGAACTATTTGATCGCGCACGGGCCGTCGTTCGGGCCGGAGCGTTGGGAGGAGCAGAGCGGATACTCGCCGTCAACAATCGCGGCCGAGATCGCCGGGCTGGTCGCAGCCGCAACGATCGCCCAGCAGCACGCTTCTCCTGCCGACGCCCGGATCTGGCTCGCGACCGCGGACCACTACCAGCGATCCATCAAGGGCTGGACCGTCACGACGAACGGCCCTTTGTCGAGTCAGCCGTACTTCATCCGGCTTTCCAAGACCGGTGATCCGAATGCGGCGATCAGCTACAACGTCGGCAATGGCGGCCCGACGCTCGACCAGCGCGCGGTCATCGATGCCGGATTCCTCGAGCTGGTTCGCCTCGGCGAGCTGTCGGCCACCGACCCGGACGTTCTGAACTCGCTGACGGTGGTGGACAAGACCATCGAGAAGCAATCGGCGAGCGGCTCGGGGTGGTTGCGCTACAACGGCGACGG
>NZ_DASYZI010000088.1:0-1677 GCF_035946395.1 Actinocrinis sp. | reverse complement strand
CGACGTCGTGTTCGGCTGCGTGGACACGATCGGCCCGCAGGCGGGCGACATCGCGCGCACCGCATGGCTCGCGGCGGGCCTGCCGGAGGCCGTGCCCGGCGTGACCGTGGACCGCCAGTGCGGCTCGTCCCAGCAGGCGGTTCACTTCGCCGCGCAGGCCGTGCTAAGCGACACCGCGGACCTGGTGATCGCGGGCGGGGTGCAGAACATGAGTCAGATCCCGATCGCTGCGGCCATGCTCGCGGGACAGGCGTTCGGCGTCGACGACCCGTTCAGCGGGTCGCTCGGCTGGCGCGCCAGGTACGGCACCGAGGAGATCTCGCAGTTCCGCGCCGCGGACATGATCGCGGCGAAGTGGGGGATCACCCGCGACGAGATGGAGAGCTACGCCCTGACCAGCCACCAGCGCGCGCTCAGCGCCATCGGCGCCGGGGCGTTCGACGCTGAGATCGTGCCGTACGGCGACGTGACGACCGACGAGTGCCCGCGCAGGGACACCTCGGCGGCGAAGATGGCCGCGCTGAAGCCGCTGCGCGAGGAAGGCCTGATCACCGCCGCGCTGTCCAGCCAGATCGCGGACGCGTCGGCCGCGCTGCTCGTGGCGTCGGCCCGGGCGGTGCGGGAGCACGGACTGCGCCCGCGCGCCCGGATCCGGCACATCAGCGCGCGCGGCGACGACCCGGTGCTGATGCTCACCGCGCCGATCCCGGCGACCGCGCACGCGCTGGCGCGGGCGGGAATGACCCTGGACCAGATCGACCTGGTGGAGATCAACGAGGCCTTCGCCAGCGTGGTCCTGGCGTGGCAGCGGGAGACCGGGGCGGACCTTGACCGGGTCAACGTGCGCGGCGGCGCGATCGCGCTGGGCCACCCGCTCGGCGCGACCGGCGCCCGGCTGATGACCACCCTGCTCTGCGCGCTGGAAGCCGTCGGCGGACGGTACGGCCTGCAGACGATGTGCGAGGGCGGCGGCCAGGCCAACGTGACGATCATCGAGCGCCTCTAGCCGTCGTGGGCGGCGGCACGTCGGCAGTCAAATCGCCGCTGGCCTGACCAGCTTCCAGATTCCTGGAAAAGCCGCCGGCGCCGTCCGCAACGGACCCGGCATTGCCGCACCCGGGTACGCTTTTTTACCAAGGTGCCGGACCAGGGCAAGGCCGGGCAATCGCGGATGACGGAGGTCCTCATGCGCCTCGGATCGTTGCTTCTTGTCGTCTGGCTGGTTATCGGCGGCCTGGCCGCCGGGCAGCGCGGCGATTACAAAAGCTTCATCGGCAGCTGCAGCAGGGCCAGCACAATCGCGATAACGATTCTCGCGGGCCCGCTCAATTACGTGGGCGTAAACCCCAATATCAATTGCACCGCGCCGCGGCCCAGCAGTTAGTCACGGCGGCATCCCGCGACTTGTAGCGATAGAACCACGCCCGGACGGGTCCGATCTGAGAAGATCGGACGATGCTGGACCGGATCGAGGCGGCCGCTGCGCGGCGGCGGCTATCGCGGCGCGGCGTAAGCCCGGGCGCGCCGCCGGAGCCCGCGATGCCGATGGGTTCCGACTGCCTTCCTCAGATCGAGCACATCGTGATCTTGATGATGGAAAACCACTCGTATGACAACTACCTGGGCATGCTGACGGGGCGGGGCGATGGATTGCCGCTTGACGATCACGGCATGCCC
>NZ_DASYZI010000087.1:0-11308 GCF_035946395.1 Actinocrinis sp. | reverse complement strand
CGAGCGGGCCTGGACGAGCGCGAGACCGAGCGCACCATCACCTCGGGTTTGAGGGCCGGTCAGCAGCACCCGCGCACCCCACGCCTCGATCGGGGGGCCGCATGAGCCCCGCCGACACCGAGACCGGGCAGGCCCCCGTGGTGCGGCCGGTCGCGCGCACCGGCCCGGTACCCGACCCGGTCGTCTATCAGGGCTGGTTGGGCGAGACGTCCCTCAAGTTGACCGAGACCAGCGAGGCGGACCCGGTCGCGGTGCTGGCCACGCTCATGGCGTTCTTCGGCGTGATGGCCGGACGCGGCCCCTACGCCCAGATCTCCGATGACCGTCACCCCGCGCTGCTGTGGCCGCTGATCCTCGGTCACACCGGCGTCGGGCGCAAAGGCACCTCGCTGGGCGTGGCCGCGCGCCTGGTCAAGGCCGCGATGCCGGAGTTCGCCAGCGAGAACATCACTTCCGGCCTCTCGTCCGGCGAGGGCCTTGTCGCCGCCGTCGCGGACGAAGAGGACGAAACGAGCGGCGGCAAGGCCCGCCTGGTCATCGAGACCGAATACAGCGTGACCATGAACCGGGCCGGTCGTGAGGGCAACACCCTCTCCGGCGTGCTGCGCCAGGCCTGGGATGGCGACGACCTCTCCACCCTGACCAAGGTCTCGCTGCACGCCACCGCCCCGCACATCGGCATCCTGGCGCACATCACCCCGGGCGAGTTCCGGCTACGCGTCAACGGCGCGGACATGGCCGGCGGCACCTACAACCGGTTCCTGCCCATCTACTCCGAACGCTCCAAGGAAATCCCCGAAGGCGAAGGCGCCCCGGAAGACCTCGTGGGCAACCTCGCCCTGGTGCTGCGCGAACTGGTCAAAAAGGCCCGCGACGTGCGCAAAGTGCCCTTGACCGACGCAGCCCGCGCCTACTGGGCCGACGTGGTTTACGGCGCCCTGTCCGGCGCCCAGCCCACCGACGGCATCGTGGCCCAGTTCACCGCCCGCGCCACCCCCTACGCGCGCCGCGCCGCCATGCTCTACGCCCTGGGCGACGGGGCCGCCGAGGTGGACCTGAAACACCTGCAAGCCGCCTACGCCCTGATCGGCTACGCCCGCAACACTGCCGCGTTCGTCCTGGACACCGGCACCGGAGACCCCCGCCTCGACAAGATCCTGGTCGCCCTGGACACCGCCGGCGCCCAAGGCCTCACACGCTCGCAGGTCTCCGACCTGTTCTCCCGCAAGCTCAACGTGCCACAGCTCAACGACCTGCTGACCAGGGCTGAAGCCCTGCCCGGAGTCACCCGCACCCAACGACGCGGCAACGGGCGGCCCACCGACCTGTGGACTCTGCACACACCGGACCAGGGGGCGGCGAAATAAGCGAGAAAAGCGAGAAAAGCCGCCTGAACAGGGCCTTCGCCTTCGCCACTCTGGCGAAGTAAGGGCGAAAAAAGCCACGCCCCCTTACTTCGCCTTTTTTCGCCACCCCCGCGAAACCGTTCCCGCAGCTCACCGACCTTTTCTCGCTTATTTCGCTTATTTCGCCACCCACCCCCGGCGAACTAACCCCCGACCGAAGGAGGGCCCCCGATGACCAGCCCAAACACCACCCCACCCCGTGGCACGCCCCGCATCATGCTCACCGCCGAACAGACAGCCGCCGAACTCAACATCGGCCGCACCACCGTCTACGCGCTCATCAAAAGCGGCGAGCTTCGCTCGCTCCTCATCGGCCGCCTGCGCCGCATCCCGCTCGACGAAATCCAGGCCTACACCACCCGCCTGACCAACCAACAGCACCCCGGCGACCCCAACGACAGCGAGCCACGGGGCGGGGGCACGGCAGCGTTCTGAGGCTCACCCCGGCAGTCACCACATACCGGCCACCGAACGACAGGAGGCAACCAGCATGCCCCGTAAGCAGCGCCCCGAAGGCACCCGCGCCCCCAACGGCGCCAGCAGCATCTACCTCGGCAAAGACGGCAAATGGCACGGCCGCGTCACCATGGGCATCAAGGACGACGGCACAGAAGACCGCCGACACGTCGAACGCAAAACCGAGAACGAAGTCATCAAGAGAGTCCGTGAGCTGGAGCGTCAGCGTGACACCGGCAAAGTCCGGAAGGCCGGGCCGGTATGGACGGTGGAAAAGTGGCTCCACCACTGGGTCGAGAACATCTCCGCGCCCACGGTGCGCGACACCACAGCTGACGGATACCGGAATGCGGTCTACAACCACCTGATCCCTGGCGTCGGAGCGCACCGCCTCGACCGAATCCAACCGGAGCACTTCGAAAAGCTCTACAAGAAGATGACGGCGGCCGGGCACAAGCCTGGCAACGCTCATCAAGTTCACCGGACGGCGCGCACCGCGTTCAACGAAGCGCTTCGGCGCGGGCACATCACCCAAAATCCTGTTTCTCTCGCGCGGCCCCCGCGAATCGAAAAGGTCGAGATCGTGCCCTACGAGGTCGAGGAGGTTCAGCGGATTTTGGCTGCCGCCGCCGACCGGCGCAATCCGGCTCGATGGGCCATCGCGCTGGTGCTCGGACTCCGCCAGGGCGAAGTACTGGGGCTGAAATGGACTGATCTCGACTTGGAGGCAGGCACGCTTCGAGTCCAGGAGAACCGTCTCCGGCCGAAATACCGCCATGGGTGTGGCGGCGCGCCGTGTGGCAAGAAGGCGGGATATTGCCCGCAGAAGGTGAACACGCGCAAGCCGACAGGTGAGGTGAAGTCCGACGCGGGGCGGCGGCCCATGGGCATCCCTCAACCGCTCGTCGCGATGCTCGCAGCGCAAAAGGTCACTCAGGACGTCGAGCGCGAGCGTGCTGGCGATATGTGGCAGGAAGGTGGCTACGTATTCACCACGCTGACCGGTCGGCTGATTAACCCGAACACTGACTTCCACGAGTGGAAGGATCTGCTCAAAGCTGCTGGCGTGCGGGATGGTCGGCTCCACGACGCGCGGCACACCGCAGCCACACTGCTGCTCATCCTCGAAGTGGTGGACCGCACAACGCAGGGACTCATGGGATGGAGCGACCCGACCATGCCCGCGCGCTATCAGCACCTCGTCAAGCGTGTCCAGACCGACGTCGCGCAACGCCAGGGAGCGCTGATCTGGCAGCAGCCGAAACCTGCCGAGCCAGCTGCGGCGCGGCGCCAACTGAGACGGAAAGTGAGACGGTTGCCCCGTCCAGACGGTCAGTAGCCCGAGACGAAACAACCCCCGACCACGGTTCGCCCTGGTCGGGGGTTGTCGTACGAGCGGAGGATACGAGATTTGAACTCGTGAGGGGTTGCCCCCAACACGCTTTCCAAGCGTGCGCCCTAGGCCACTAGGCGAATCCTCCGTCGGTAATCGTACCGGACCGGCGCCCGTTCTTCGCCACCCTAATTCAGCGGTGCTGGCGGCCCGTGGACATGGGCTATCCTTCTTTACGGACCCCTCGTGTGGCGTCACCCCGCTGAACCCCCCCAGGGCCGGAAGGCAGCAAGGGTAGGCAGGCTCTGGCGGGTGCGCGAGGGGTCTTCGCGCGTTCGTCGTCGGTCATCTGTCGTCATGCGCAGTGTTTCTGCGCTGGCACCCCGTGCCGGTGCAGAGTTATCCACAGGCGATTTGCAGACTGCGACTCGTTGTGGGCAGGAGCGACTACGCTCGGAGGCGTGTCACTCGCGCTCTACCGCCGATACCGACCCGAGACCTTCGAAGAGGTCATCGGGCAAGAGCACGTGACCGAGCCGCTCCAGCGGGCGCTGAGCAACCAGCGGGTGAACCACGCCTACCTCTTCAGCGGGCCGCGTGGCTGCGGGAAGACGACCAGTGCCCGGATTCTTGCCCGCTGCCTGAACTGCGAGCAGGGGCCGACGCCCACGCCGTGCGGAACCTGCCGGTCGTGCCAGGATCTGGCCCGTGGCGGACCAGGATCGATCGACGTGATCGAGATCGACGCGGCATCGCACGGCGGCGTGGACGACGCGCGTGATCTGCGCGAGCGGGCGTTCTTCGCGCCGGTCTCTTCGCACTACAAGATCTACATTCTGGACGAGGCCCACATGGTCTCCCAGGCCGGGTTCAACGCCCTGCTCAAGGTGGTCGAGGAGCCGCCGCCGCACCTGAAGTTCATCTTCGCCACCACGGAGCCGGAGAAGGTCATCGGGACCATCCGGTCGCGCACCCACCACTATCCGTTCCGGCTGGTACCGCCCGGCGTGCTTCGCGACTATCTCGCGCAGGTCTGCGAGCGCGAGTCGGTCCGGGTGGATCCGGACGTACTGCCACTGGTCGTGCGCGCCGGCGCCGGCTCGGTGCGTGACTCGATGTCAGTACTCGACCAACTGCTCGCCGGAGCCGGCGAAGGCGGCGTCACGTACCAGATGGCTGTCGGGCTGCTCGGTTACACGGACGCGGCGCTGCTCGACGAAGCGGTGACGGCGTTCGCCACGCGCGACGGGGCGGCCGCATTCCAAGCGGTGGACCACGTCGTCGAGGGCGGGCACGATCCGCGGCGCTTCCTGGCCGACCTGCTGGAGCGGCTCCGGGACCTGGTGATCCTCGGGGCCGTGCCGGACGCGGCGGAAAAGGGCCTGATCTCGGTGCCGGGGGACCAGCTGGCCCGGATGCGTGACCAGGTCGCCGCCTTCGGCCCGACCGAGCTGTCCCGGGCGGCCGACCTGGTCAATGCCGGACTGCTGGAAATGCGCGGCGCGACCGCTCCCCGGCTGCTGCTTGAGTTGGTGTGTGCGCGGGTGCTGCTGCCCGGTGCTGACGACTCGGTGCAGGGTGTCGCGGCACGGCTTGACAGGCTTGAACGCGGCGTGGCCGCGAGTGCGTTCAGTGGCGTGTCGGGCGTCGGGTCGAGCGTTGGGGCGATGAGCGGTGGCGCGCCTGTTGAGTCGTCGCGACTGCTCAGGTCACCAGAGCTGTCGGTCGGTGCGTCGGCGCCCGCGATGTCGCCTGCGCTGCCAGCTCCGGTGATCGCCGCGCCGCAGGAAGCCGCGGAGTCGGCGGTGGCCACCCGAGTGATGGCGCCGTCACAGCAGGCTCCGGCTCCGGGCGCGCCGGAGAGCCAGGTCACGCCCCCGTGGCGACGGCAGAGCGGCCAGGGCGGCAGCCAGAACGACGGTGGACCTGGCGGCGGGGCGTCGCAGGGTGCGCAAGGCGCCGTCCCTGGGCTGGGGCCGGGGCGTGGACAGGCGGTGGCGGCCTCCGCGAGCGGCGGTGGTGGCGGAGGGGTGTCCGATCCGGCTGCGATGCGCCAAGCCTGGCCGCAGGTACTCGAAGCCGTGGCCCGGCGCAGCAAGGTCGCCTGGGTGATGCTCCAGAGCGTGCATGTGCTCGGTGTCGAAGGCAAGCTGCTCCAGCTCGGTTTCAGCAATCCGGGCCTGCGCGACAACTTCCACGGCTCCAACCGCGAGGAGACGCTGCGCGAGGCGCTGAGCGAAGTCACCGGGGTGGATTGGAAGATCGACGCGCTGGTCGACCCCTCCGCGGGAAGCACCGCTCCTGGACCGCTGCCGATGATGAGCGCGCCGCCACCAGTCGCCGCTGCGGTCTTGGCGTCCGGCGGCTCGGCCACGCCGGGAACGTCCGCGCATGCGTCCTCGAACCCTGCGTCAGGCGCGAACCCCGGTTCGTCGGCAGCGCCGACGTCCTCGGCATCGCCCACCGGGTTCAGCGCTTCCACCTCGGCAGGGCCACCGCCACCGTTCGTGCAGCCCACGACCCCGCCGGAAGAGGACGAGCCCGACCCCGACGACGAGGACGTGGCCGACGCCGGGCCGACCGCGCGGGACCTGCTGGTGCGCGAGTTGGGCGCCACGGTGCTTGAGGAGGCGTCCGACTCCGACTGAGCTCCGCGCGGACGAGCAGTCCTGCGCACCGCATATGCACTGTGTATACGGCGGCGTGGTGCACACGGAGGCGCGATACACACCAAGGCACGCGGAGCGCGCGTTTGGAATCCGCTCCCGCGCCGGTGCCCCGCCAAGGCCCGGACCGCATAGGCTCATTCCGATACAGAACACCGAAGCGTCAACACCCAGCGTCACCGCGCCAAGCGACAAGGAGCCCAAGGTGTTTCCAGACGGATTCGACATGGGATCGCTGCTCCAGCAGGCACAGCAGATGCAGCAGCAGATGGAGGAGGCTCAGCGCGCGCTCGGCGAGCAGCAGGTGACCGGCGCCGCCGGCGGCGGCCTGGTCGTCGCCACTGTCACTGGGCTCGGCGAGTTGGTCGACCTGAAGATCTCCCCGGAGGCGGTCGACCCGCAGGACACCGAGACGCTCGCCGACCTGGTCATCGCCGCGATCCACGCGGCGAACGAGGAGGCCGAGCGGTTGCAGCAGGACAAGATCGGGCCGCTCGGGGCGCTCGGCGGCCTCGGCCCCGGCGGAGGCCTGCCGGGATTCTGACTTCTGACTTCTCGCGGACGGATCGGACACGGGCTCCACAAGCTGAGGGATGAGCGGCACCAGGACATGAGCGGCACCAGGAGACGGCCCACGTCGGCGGACCGTCGGACACCGGCGGGTCACCGGACTACGGCGGCGACTGCGACGATGACGGCGGCGATGGCATCGCCGTCGCCGGCCACGCGGCGCGAGGGGCGGTGCTCGCCATGTACGAAGGCGTCGTCCAGGATCTGATCGACGAGTTGGGCCGTCTGCCCAACATCGGGCCGAAGAGCGCGCAGCGCATCGCGTTCCACCTCCTGCAAGCCGATCCGGCGGACGTGCGCCGGCTGGCCGAGGTGCTGCTGCGGGTCAAGGAGACGGTCCGCTTCTGCGAGGTCTGCGGCAACGTCGCCTCGGCGCAGCGCTGCCGGATCTGCCTCGATCCGCGCCGCGACCAGAGCGTGCTCTGCGTGGTCGAGGAGCCCAAGGACGTCGTCGCGATCGAACGCACCCGTGAGTTCCGCGGCCGCTACCACGTGCTCGGCGGGGCGATCTCGCCGATCGACGGCGTCGGTCCGGACGACCTGCGCATCCGCGAGCTGATGGCACGGCTCGCCGACGGCTCGGTGGTCGAGCTGATCCTGGCCACCGATCCCAACCTAGAGGGGGAGGCCACCGCCACCTACCTCGCCCGCCTGGTCAAGCCGCTCGCCACGGACGGCGCGCTGCGCATCACGCGGCTCGCCTCCGGCCTGCCGGTCGGCGGCGACCTGGAATACGCCGACGAGGTAACCCTCGGCCGGGCCTTCGAAGGGAGAAGATCACTCGATGTCTGACCGCTCGACCACCGACACCGCCGCGCCGACCGCGAAGACCGTCGCGCGGACCGTGACGGCGGCCGTCCCGCCGCCGGCCGTCCTGGACAGCGCCTCGGAACTCGCCGAGTTCGCCGACCAGATCGCCGACCAGATCGAGTCGTTCCTCGTGGTCGTGCGCGCAGTGGCACGCGGCGACGCCCCGGACTCGGCGGTGCCGATGCTGCTGCTTGAGGTCTCCCAGCTGCTGCTGGCCGGCGGACGGCTCGGCGCCGTGCAGGACGTGGTGCCGGAGGAGCGCTTCGAGGAGGACCCCGGTCCCGACCCGGACCTCGACGAGCTGCGCGAGAAGCTGGCCGAACTGCTCGAACCCTGCGACAGCTACCACGAGCTGTTCGACCCGCTGGCCACCCAGCCGGAGCTGGAGGTCCGGCGCATCTCCGACGACATCGCCACCGCGGTCTCCGACCTGGCGCACGGCCTCACCCACCACCGGGCCGGCCGGACCCTCGAAGCGTTGTGGTGGTGGCAGTTCTCGTACCTCACCGACTGGGGTCCTGCGGCGTCCGCCGCGGTACGCGCGCTCCAGTCCATCGTGGCCAGGTCGCGGCTGCGCGAGTAATCACATAATCACTGCGCGCACGAGTGACTGCGGCGACCCGGGATCGCTCTTGAGGCGAATGCTTTTGAGACTGTGGTCTCGGCATATGAAATACCGCAGGGGGTTCACACCTGCTCGGTACACTGGGCGGCGATTCCGCAATCCCGACCCCAGGAGCGCGCTGTGGGCCTAGTGGTGCAGAAGTACGGCGGCTCCTCGGTATCCGACGCCGAAAGCATCAAACGCGTCGCGAAGCGCATCATCGACACCAAACGTGCCGGCAACGAGGTCGTCGTCGTCGTCTCCGCGATGGGGGACACCACCGACGAACTGATCGACCTCGCCCAGCAGGTCTCCCCGCTGCCCGAAGGCCGCGAACTGGACATGCTGCTGACCGCCGGCGAGCGCATCTCGATGGCGCTGCTCGCGATGGCCATCGGCACCCTCGGCTACGAGGCGCGGTCGTTCACCGGCAGCCAGGCCGGCGTGATCACCGACCGGGTGCACAACAAGGCCCGGATCATCGACGTGACCCCGGGGCGCATCCGCTCCGCGCTGGACGAGGGCGCCATCGCCATCGTGGCCGGCTTCCAGGGCGTCTCCCAGGACACCAAGGACATCACCACGCTCGGCCGCGGCGGCTCCGACACCACCGCGGTGGCCCTCGCCGCCGCCCTCGAAGCCGAGGTCTGCGAGATCTACACCGACGTGGACGGCGTCTACACCGCCGATCCGCGCCTCGTGCCCACCGCGCGCAAGCAGAACGCGGTGCGCTACGAGGAGATGCTCGAACTCGCCGCCAGCGGCGCGAAGATCCTGCACCTGCGCTGCGTCGAGTACGCCCGCCGGTTCGACGTACCCATCCACGTGCGCTCCTCCTTCTCCGCGCTGGAGGGTACCTGGATCCGTAACAGCCTGGAAGGGGCCCAGATGGAGCAGGCGATCATCGCCGGCGTCGCACACGACACCAGTGAGGCGAAGGTCACCGTGGTGGGGGTCCCGGACAAGCCGGGCGAGGCCGCCCGGATCTTCCGCGCCGTGGCCGACGCCGAGATCAACATCGACATGGTGGTGCAGAACGTCTCCGCCGCCGCGACCGGCCTGACCGACATCTCCTTCACCCTGCCCAAGAACGACGGGGCCAAGGCGGTGGCGGCGCTGACCAAGGTCAAGCCGCTGATCGGCTTCGACTCGCTGGCCTACGACGACCAGATCGCCAAGGTCTCCCTCATCGGCGCCGGGATGAAGAGCCACCCCGGGGTGACCGCGATGTTCTTCGAGGCCCTGTCCGAGGCCGGGGTCAACGCCGAGATGATCTCCACCAGCGAGATCCGCATCTCGGTGGTCTGCCGCGCGGACGTGGTCAAGCCGGCCGTGCAGGCCATCCACACCGCCTTCGACCTCGACGCCGACGCCGAGGCCGTGGTCTACGGAGGGACCGGACGATGAGCCCTTCTTCCCACGGCACGCACAACCACTACGCAGCCAAGCTGCCGACCCTCGCGGTCGTCGGCGCGACCGGCGCCGTCGGCACCGTGATGCTGGATCTGCTGTCCACCCGGCAGAACGTCTGGGGCGAGATCCGGCTGATCGCCTCGGCTCGCTCGGCCGGCAAGCGGCTGAGCGTGCGCGGCGAGCAGGTCGAGGTCGTGGCGCTGAGCGACGAGGCCTTCGACGGCGTGGACGTCGCGATGTTCGACGTGCCCGACGAGGTCTCCGCGCAGTGGGGGCCGATCGCCGCCGCCAAGGGCGTCGTCGTGGTCGACAACTCCGGCGCGTTCCGGATGGACCCGCAGGTCCCGCTCGTCGTGCCTGAGGTCAACCCCGGCCAGGTGCGCAACCGGCCCAAGGGCATCATCTCGAACCCGAACTGCACCACCCTCTCGATGATCGTCGCGATGGGCGCGCTACACGCCGAGTTCGGCCTGACCAGCCTGATCGTCGCGTCCTACCAGGCCGCCTCCGGTGCCGGCCAAGCCGGCATCGACACGCTGCGCGACCAGCTCGCCAAGGTGGCCGGCACCTCGCTCGGCTCGCAGCCCGGCGACCTGCGCCGCGCGGTCGGCGACCTCGGCCCGTTCCCCGCCCCGCTGGCGCTCAACGTGGTGCCGTGGGCCGGGTCGCTCAAGGAGGACGGCTGGTCCTCGGAGGAGCTGAAGGTACGCAACGAGTCGCGCAAGATCCTCGGCCTGCCGAACCTGAAAGTCTCGGCGACCTGCGTGCGCGTCCCGGTGGTCACCACCCACTCGTTGGCCGTACATGCCTCGTTCGAGCGCGAGATCACGGTCGAACAGGCTCACGAGACGCTGCGCGACGCTCCGGGCATAGTCCTGTGCGACGATCCGGCGAACGGCGAGTTCCCCACGCCGAACGACGTGGTCGGCACCGACCCGACCTGGGTCGGCCGGATCCGCTCCAGCCTGGACGATCCGCGCGAGATCGAGCTGTTCGTCTGCGGGGACAACCTGCGCAAAGGCGCGGCACTCAACACCGCGCAGATCGCCGAGCTCGTCGCCGCCGAACTCACCGCACACTGACACCCGATGCGCGAGGCCCTTCCGTCGCCGTCACCCTCCCGGGCGTTTTTCCGACAGAAGGTTCTCGCGCAGCCCATTTCGGTGGGATCCTGCCCTTCGTGAAAACCCCCAGTACCTCATCCACAGATCCACTCGGATGGGGTACAACGTCCGAGGGGGTTCAGATGTCTAACTGCCGTGACAGTCACCATGACCGACCAGAACCTGAGTGTGACGGGCCGCGCCGCCGAGGCCGGCCCGTTCTCCGGCCTGGCCGACGTGGGGGCGTCGTCGCTCCCGGACGTGCCCGCCGAGGCCGCCGGTCATCGCACCACGGCGTTCGTGCAGGGCGCGGTCCCGGTCACCATCCGGGCGGTGTCCCACTCGTCTGGGGGCGTGGTGGCCACTGACGTCGACGTGACCGCCGACTTGTTGACGAAGACCTACCAGACCCATTACACGTCTTTGCTGCGGTTGGCCGCCCTGCTTCTCGACGACCTCGGTTCCTGCGAGGATGTCGTGCAGGAGGCGTTCATCAGGGTGCACGCGGCGCGTGCGAGGGTCAGGGAGCCCGACAAGCTGCTCGCCTATCTGCGGCAGACCGTGGTGAATCTCTCACGCTCGACCCTGCGCCGACGGCTGATCGGCCTGAGGCTGCTGCCCAAGCCGTTGCCTGACGCGGCGAGCGCCGAGGAGGGCGCGTACGACGCGCTGGAACGGGACGCCCTCATCCAGGCGCTGCGTGGCCTGCAACGCAGGCAGCGTGAGGTCCTCGTGTTGCGTTACTACGCGGATCTGACGGAGGCACAGGTCGCCACGGCGCTCGGGGTGTCGGTCGGCGCGGTCAAGGCTTACGGTTCGCGCGGCATCGAGGCGCTGCGCGCCCGCATGGAGGAGCATCGATGAGCATGGACGGCGTCGTCCCGCCGCAAAGCGGGCCATCGCGCCGCCCGGCCGGGGGGCCTGCGAATCCTTCGGGGGCGGACAAA
>NZ_DASYZI010000086.1:0-2571 GCF_035946395.1 Actinocrinis sp. | reverse complement strand
CAGGCACCAGCTCGGCGAGCCGCGCCGCCACCTTGTTGATCGACGACACCCGGTTGTGCACGAAGAACACCTGGCCGTCGCGCAGCAGCTCTCGCCGGACCGCGGCCGCGATCTGCCGCTCGTCATACGGCGTCACCGAGGTCAGCACGGGATGCCTCTCCTCAGGTGGCGTCAGGATCGTGGACATCTCCCGGATCCCCGAGATGCCCATCTCTAGCGTCCGCGGGATGGGCGTGGCCGACATGGCCAGCACGTCGACCTCGGTGCGCAGCTGCTTCAGGTACTCCTTGTGCTCCACGCCGAACCGCTGCTCCTCGTCGATAATGAGCAGGCCGAGCCGCGCGAACCGGACCTCCGGCGACAGAAGCCGGTGCGTCCCGATCACGATGTCCACCTTGCCGGACGACAGGCCCTCGATCGTGTCGGCCACCTCGGCTGCCGACTGGAACCGCGAGAAGGAGCGGATGGTCACGGGGAACTGCGCGTATCGCTCGCTGAAGGTGGCGAAGTGCTGCGCGCCGAGCAATGTCGTCGGAACCAGCACGGCGACCTGCTTGCCGTCCTGCACGGCCTTGAACGCTGCGCGCACGGCGATCTCGGTCTTGCCGTACCCGACGTCGCCGCAGATGAGCCGGTCCATCGGCACCGTCTTCTCCATGTCGGCCTTGACCTCGTCGATGCAGGCGAGCTGGTCGGGAGTCTCGACGTAGGGGAAGGCGTCCTCTAGCTCGCGCTGCCAGGGGGTGTCGGTGGCGAAGGAGTGGCCGGGCGCGGACATCCGCGCCGAGTAGAGCTTGATCAGGTCGGCGGCGATCTCCTTGACCGCCTTGCGGGCGCGGCTCTTGGCCTTGTGCCAGTCCGAGCCGCCGAGCCGGTGCAGCGTCGGCGACTCGCCACCGACGTACTTGGTGACCTGTTCAAGCTGGTCGGTGGGCACGAAGAGCCGGTCGCCCGGCTGGCCACGCTTGGATGCAGCGTATTCGATGACGAGGTACTCGCGGGTCGCTCCGGCGACGGTGCGTTGCACCATCTCGACGTAACGGCCGACGCCGTGCTGTTCGTGTACGACGTAGTCGCCCGCGTGTAGTTGCAAGGGATCGACCATGTTGCGGCGGCGTGAGGGCATCCGGCGCATGTCCTTGGTGGACGAACGCTGCCCTGCAATGTCGGTCTCGGTGAGTACGGCGATGCGTGCACGCTCAAGGACGAAGCCGCGATCAATGGAGCCGGTTGCGACGTAGACGACGCCGGGTTCAGGCTCGTCGGCGAGTTCGACGTCCAGCCGCGCGCCGATGTCGGCGCCCTTGGCCATCTCGACCAGGCGCTCGGCCGGGCCGTGCCCCTCGGTGACCAGGACGACGCGCCAGCCCTCGCGCGCCCAGTTGCGCACGTCCGCGAGTGCGGCGGCGGTGTCACCGCGGTACTCGGGCGCTGCGACGGCGTCGGAGTGCTCGGTGTCTTCGAACAGGCGGGGCTCCCCCGCCGCCGGATCGTCCCCGGTGAACTCGGCGAGGTTCTGGTCGACGACGAACGGGCTGACGGACCACCAGGGCAGGCCGAGTTCATCGGCGTGCTCGCGCACGTCGGCCAGCGACCACAGCGAGGCGGCGTTCAGGTCGAGCGGCGCGGCGCCTCCCATCGCGGCTGCGGCCCACGACGCGTCGAGGAATTCTTGTGATGTACGTACCAAATCGGCCGCACGAGCCCTTATCCGCTCGGGGTCGCAGGTCACGACGTGCGTACCCTCAGGCAGCAGGTCGATCAGCAGCTCCATCCGATCGACCAGGACCGGCGCGAGCGATTCCATACCCTCGACGGCGATGCCCTCGGCGATCTTCCCGAAGACGTCGGCCAGCGCCGGGAACTCGGCGGCGTAGCCGTGCGCGCGTTTGCGGACGACGTCGGTGAGCAGCAGCTCACGGCACGGCGGCGCCCACAGCCCGTGCTGCGCGACCTCCAGCGAACGCTGGTCGGCCACCTTGAAGTACCGGATCTCCTCGATCTCGTCGCCCCAGAACTCCAGCCGCAGCGGGTGCTCCTCGGTGGGCGGGAAGACGTCGAGGATGCCGCCGCGCACGGCGAAGTCGCCGCGTCTCTCGACCAGGTCGGTGCGCAGGTACGCGGCGTCGGCGAGGCGGCGCACCACCTCGTCCAGCTCGATCTGCCGACCCGCCGTCACCTGCACCGGCTCCAGGTCGCCGAGCCCGGCCACCTGCGGCTGGAGCACCGCGCGGATCGGCGCGACGACGACCCGCGGCAGCACCTCGTCACCGCTCTCGCCCGGGTGGGTGAGCCGGCGCAGCACCGCGAGCCGGCGGCCGACGGTGTCGGAGCGCGGCGAGAGCCGCTCGTGCGGCAGCGTCTCCCAGGCCGGGAACTCGGCGACGGCCGCGGAGCCGAGCAGCGCGCGCAGGCCGGCGGCCAGGTCGTCGGCCTCGCGGCCGGTGGCCGTGACGGCGAGCAGCGGACGTTCGGCCCGCTGCGCGATGGCGGCCAGCGCGAACGGCCGCAGGCCCGGCGGGGCGGCCAGGTCGAGGCGGGGCCGGTCGCCTGCGCGTGCGGCGCGCACGG
>NZ_DASYZI010000085.1:0-18796 GCF_035946395.1 Actinocrinis sp. | reverse complement strand
AATCGCCCGCTGACGTATATAAGGTCGCCGGGTCGCGCGCCCGAGCGCGTAATCGCCTGCCAGGGGGCAACGTCACCGAGCACGGTGATGTTAATCAGCACTTTCCGGCTTTTGGACGTATCGCCGCCAATGAGCCGGATGTTCAATTCGCGCGCCGCCCTCGCCATGCCCGTGGCGAAGCGGTCCAGCCAGCGGCCGGTTTTGGACGCCGGAAGCGCCAGCGCAAGCAGGAAATAACGCGGACGTGAGCCCATGGCAGCCAAATCGCTCACGGCGCGCGCGAGCGACTTATACCCGATGGATTCGGGCGGATGACTGTCGTCGCGAAAATGCACGCCTTCCAGGGAAGAATCGCAACTGACCACCCATTCGATTTTCGAGGACTGCCGGACAATGGCTGCGTCATCTCCAATGCCCAGGCGCACCTCGGTACAGGGCGCAGTACCAGACCCGTCACGCCCAGCCGGGATGCGCCGAGCAAGGCGAGCGATCAACTTATCTTCCATGTTCTCAACTTGCTCCGGTCTATGTTTCACGTTCATTCCTGGCGGACGCCCTGTCCCTGTGTCACAGCTCTTCCCCTGTACCTCAGGGCAGTTGTAATGGCTCGCCGCAGCCCGTAAAATGCTCAGGAGCGATTTACTACGGCCGGATTATGAAGCGATCCGGCGAAGAAAGCGAGCCGGCCCGGCCCAGGAGTATATTTTGGTTGACTCTGTGGGGTTCAGCACTTATATTCGCGGCGGGTTTCGAACCAAGTCTCGCGGTTCAAACGCTTTTTATAAATTGCGCAGACCGCGCTGAGGGGCCAGCGGTCATCCAGTCCGGCGCAAAGAGAAACTAAGAGCCAAATTGCCATTATGAGAAGGAAATTCTATACATTTCTCATTGCTTCCTCGGACTCGGGGAACATGCGCCGTTTGCGCATCCCGCACTATGTCGTCCATTTGCTTGCCGTTCTCGTAATTGTGGGCGGCATGACGGTGGTGGTGGCGGCGGGCGCGTATTCGCGTCTGCTCTGGAAGGTGACCGCGTACAATTCTCTGCGCCGCGACCAGGCAACGCTCAGCGTGCAATACAAACAACTCCAAAACCAGGTAACGGATGCGGATCAGCGCCTGAACTCCCTGCAATCACTGGCCAGCGAAGTGGCCGTGGCATACGGCCTGACGCGAATCCCGGAGACGCCCTTCAGCGCTTCGAATTCGACGGGGCAATCCGAGTCTGCATATCAGCAGACGCTCGATAGATTTAATTTCCTTCAACAGAATGCGACCGCTGTGGTGCTCGTCTCGGATGGCGGCCTGAAGCTTCTCCCCGGAATGAAGCTGGCGAACGCGTCGTTTATGCCTTCCTTGTGGCCGGTGATGGGCAGAATCACAAGCCGCTTTGGCGAGCGCCTGGATCCATTCGGCGGCGAAGGCGAATTTCACAGAGGATTGGACATAGCGTCGCATTATGGCGATGACGTTCGCGCAGCGGGAGATGGCGTAGTGATCTTCACCGGAGACCGGGAAGGCTACGGGCGCGTCGTTATCATTGATCACGGTTTTGGACTGACAACCTGGTATGCGCACCTTTCGGCGTATGCCCTGCAGCCGGGAACGCCCGTCAAACGCGGCGACGTGATTGGTTATGAAGGCGAAAGCGGACACGCGACGGGACCGCATGTCCACTTTGAAGTGCGCCTGCACGATGCCCCGGTCAATCCGTGGCGATATCTGCATCAGGTGGACGCGGGCGGCTCCGTCACCAGCGGCGACTAAGCTTCACGCAGATTGATTGTCGGATTCTCCCTCAGAATTATTCCCCGCAGCGCAGACCTGCGTTCTTACCTTGCGCTATTTCCTTGCGGGGCGGAACTGGCCGCAGCGCGAAGTATTTGTGGCGTGATTTGCAAATGCAAGCGCACGAGATGGCCATCGTGAGAAATGTCAGCGGCTTTTAACAGGGCGTCCAGCGCGGGCCACTGCGGGCCGATTTGCTGCTGCGTTTTCGGGTCGGCCAGGGCCGCGCGTCCCATCCACGCCAAGCCTTCCAGCGCCGTGGACAATTGAAATGCGTTCAGCGTGGAATCGCACTCCGCGGTGGCTGCGACTTTCAAGTTTTGCCCGGCAGGAAGGCCCGCGAGCGTGATGCTGTGGACGCTTTGCAGCAAGCGCGCAAGTTGCGCGGAGTGCGTTTCGTCGACGCCGACGTCCTTGGAAAGGTCTGGCGTGCGCGCCACGGCGTAAATGGGAGCGCCGGCGACTCTCGCGACGCGTTGCGACATTTGCGAATCCATGCGTTCGTGGGCTGCGTTCAGCATCGCGGAAATTTCAGGTCCATCGGCGAGAACAATTTCCGTTGACGACAGAAACACGAAACGCACGGTTCGCGGTGGATTTGTCTCCGGGACTTCGTAAATTTTCCATTGGCCGTGCCCTACAACTCTGCCGCCGTTGCGCAGGGCGTAACGCTCGATTTTTGCCTCATTGAATTTCCCCTGCGCAATTGCTACGACGGTTGTGGGCGAATTTTTTGGCCACAGCGCCAGCGCGACGCGATCGAGATCGCGCGAATAATCAAAGCCAGTTGAACGCACGAATGCCGTGTATTCAGGGTCTTGCGCCGAGGTAGGCGCCAGACCGGAAAGCTCTCTTCCAATCGGCGCGGCGCGGAGCACGGCAACATCCGCGAATACCACGGCAGAAGCGCCGGCGGGCAACTGATGAACTAGATCAATTGAATTCGCCGCAATCGAGGTTCCGTCGCTCGATCCTGCGGCGATGGTGCCGGGCTGGACTGAAAATTGAGCGTCTTCCGCCCGCAATCGTGCTGTCTTTTCGCGCGCGTAGTAAGTGTAAGCCAGCACTGCGGCGGCGGCAATGCAAGCGGCGAGAACTATGGTGACTGTGCGTTTCATGCGGCCGTGTGCGGCTACTTTTTGAGTATAAGTTTCGGCGGGAATGGTGTAAAGTTGATGCTTGGCGTATAATTCTGGAGTCAGCTTGGCACGAGCCGTGCTGGCTAGTCGCACCCCCTTGCAATTTGATTGCCCACGTGATAGATTCGCAAGGTTTGGCGTGCTGGCGTAGCTCAGCTGGTAGAGCATCTGATTTGTAATCAGAGGGTCGGGGGTTCAATTCCCTCCGCCAGCTGAATTTTTAAGGATCGGGTTTTGGGTTTGGCTCTGGTGAATTCCTCGCATTGAAAAATGAACGGGCTGGTGTCTTCGGACACGAGCCCTTTCTGCGTTGCGAAGTTCCCCGGTCGGGACCAGCGTCTCAAGTCCCGGTGTTCTTTCGGGACGGGTGGGTGAGTGGCTAAAACCAGCAGACTGTAAATCTGCCGCTCCTTGCGGGCTACGGAGGTTCGAATCCTCCCCCGTCCACCATCGTATCGCGAGGGCGCCGAAGCACTGAAAGCGGGAACGTAGATCCGAATCTCGAAAAACTTGGGCGAAAGTTCGGAAGACATCGTTGGAAGTCGCGACATGCGCGCAGCCAACGAACCGGTGGATGCCTGGGTAGCTCAGTTGGTAGAGCGCGTCCTTGGTAAGGACGAGGTCACCGGTTCAATCCCGGTCCCAGGCTCCAGAATTTGAGTGGCGGTCGGGCGGGGGTAACTCAGGGGTAGAGTCTCTGCCTTCCAAGCAGATGGTCGCGGGTTCGAATCCCGTCCCCCGCTCCAAAGTTTTGGAAGGCGCAAGCGAAGAAATTCTGCGCAGAATGCGAATGAGGTAGGAAGCGATGGCGAAGGAAAAATTTGAGCGCAGCAAGCCGCATCTAAATATCGGGACGATCGGTCACATTGACCACGGCAAGACGACGTTGACGGCGGCGATCACGAAGGTGTTGTCGGAGAAGAATTCGAATACGTCGTTTACGGCGTTCGACGATATTGATAAGGCGCCGGAGGAGCGGCAGCGGGGGATCACGATCTCGATCGCGCATGTGGAGTACGAGACCGAGAACCGGCATTACGCGCATGTGGATTGCCCGGGGCATGCGGATTACATCAAGAACATGATCACCGGGGCCGCCCAGATGGACGGGGCGATCCTGGTGGTGGCGGCGACGGATGGGCCGATGCCCCAGACGCGTGAGCATGTGCTGTTGGCCCGTCAGGTTGGGGTGCCGTCGATCGTGGTGGCGCTCAACAAGACGGACATGGTCGACGACGAGGAGATCCTGGAGCTGGTGGAGCTCGAGGTGCGGGAGCTGTTGAACGAGTACGAGTTCCCGGGGGATGACATCCCGATCGTGCGGGTCTCGGCGTTGAAGGCGCTGGAGGGCGACGAGGCGTGGTCGGGGAAGATCCTCGAGCTGATGGAGGCGGTGGATTCCTATATCCCCGAGCCGACCCGGGATGTGGACAAGCCGTTCTTGATGCCGATCGAGGACGTGTTCACGATCACGGGGCGGGGCACGGTGGTGACCGGCCGGGTGGATCGGGGGATCGTCAAGGTCAACGAGGACGTGGAGATCGTGGGGATCCGCCCGACGGCCAAGACGGTCTGCACCGGGGTGGAGATGTTCCGCAAGCTCTTGGATGAGGGCCGGGCGGGCGACAACATCGGGGTGCTGTTGCGGGGCACCAAGAAAGAGGAGGTGGAGCGGGGCCAGGTGCTGGCCAAGCCGTCCTCGATCACCCCGCACACCAACTTCGGCGCCCAGGTGTATGTCCTGACCAAAGAGGAGGGGGGGCGTCACACCCCGTTCTTTGGGAACTACCGGCCGCAGTTCTATTTCCGCACCACCGACGTCACGGGTCAGATCCAGCTGCCCCAAGGCACCGAGATGGTCATGCCGGGCGACAACACCGAGATGTCGGTCGCGCTGATCCAGCCGATCGCCATGGAGGAGGGCCTGCGCTTCGCCATCCGCGAGGGCGGCCGCACCGTCGGCGCCGGCCGGGTCACCAAGATCATCAAGTAGTACTCGGCGGCAGCCGAACAGCGCGAGCGAGGGTCCCCGGGAGAGATCTCGGGGACCCTCGTCGTCTCGCCCGCCCGTGTCCGCGGCCGTGTGTCAGCAGTCTGAACCGTGTCAGGAGTCTGAACCGACCTTCCAGGTCCACACGCCGCCCTGGAGCGTGCCGGGCCGCCCGAACAGCTCGGTGAGCATCTGCTGGTCCTGCTGTGGATGAGCCGCGTCGGGCATCACCGCCACACAGCCCGCGTTCCAGTACGCCAGGTCCGCGGCGAGCCGCGCCTCGTCCTTCGGCATGACCGCCGGCACATCGCCGGACGCGTCGACCCGGGCCAGCAGCTCGGAGGTCGGGCGTGGCACCGGACCGACCGTGGCGACGCCATCCGGGCCGGGCACGAACAGCGGCATCTGCGGGATGCGCAGCGCGCCGCGCGTCTGCGCCACCCAGCGAAGCGGCTCGCGGTACGCGTCGGTTACCAGCGGCACCGTCACGACCGTGCCGTTCCCCGCGCACTGCTGCCACTCGCCCGACGTCACCCACTGCGGAATCTGGTCGCGGTCGGCGACCGCCACCGGCGTCGCGATCAGCGGCACCATAGCCGCCATGGTGGCGATGCCGGCCACGCCGCGTATCGCTACGTGTTCGCGCTCGGCTGACAGCAGATTGCGCAGCGCCATCACGATCATGAACGGGAAGACCGACAACGCGATGCGCACCGGTAGGGCGTCCGTGAACCCGGGCAGAGCCTCGATGTAGTACCAGAGCCCGTGGAAACCCAGCGAGTGCTTGGCGAACGCGGGCACCGGACCCCACGACAGCACCGCGAGCACCGCGACGCACATCGCGCAGGTTCGCACGACCATGTCGCGCCAAGCCCGCCAGAGCGCGATCAGTAGGGTGAGTACGAGCAGCGGCCAGCCGAGGAAGGACTCCTGCTCGGTGTAGTTCGGCGAGTAAAGCCGGGTGACCGGAGGATCGCCGAGTATCGACTGCGCCGGCGCGAGCAGGAACGACTTGAGGTCCGCGGCGTGGGTCGCCGGCAGGTCGGGAATCCGCGGGTAGGACTGCGGTCCCGCGAACTGGAACCACAGCGGGTAGGCCAGCAGCACGCCGGCCACCGCCACGGCGACGGCGATGCCGCGCGCCAGTGCGGGTACCTGCGCCCAGGCCTGCTTGGGCCGCTGCGCGGCGTAGCACAGCATGAACACCACGAGCGTGAGCGCGGTGATGAACAGCAGCTCCTCGGACAGGAAAGCCTGCACAGTGACCAGCAGCCCGAGGACGATTCCGTGCCGCACGAGCCGCTCGCCCTCACGCATACGCAGCACGCGGTCGACGATGACCGGTAGCAGCCATTGCGCGGTGAGGTTGGGATGGCTCAGCGTGTGCGAGATCATGCCCGGGCCGAAGGCGAGCGCTAGACCGCCGAATCCGACCAGCAGCGAGCGCCACGCCCGGGAGCCTGACGCAGGCAACTGCCGGCCGAGGAACCAGCGCCAGACCAGCGCGGTGGCGATCAGGTTGCCCAACAGGATCCAGCCGAACGAGACCGCCGCGCCGAACAGCAGCGTGACCGGGGTGAACACGATGCCGAGCGGGATGATCCCGGTGTTCGCCGCCAGGTTGATGCCCATCGGCGCGTTGACCGTCGCGGAGAACAGCGGGTTGTGCAGGTGCGTCACCGACTGCGCGGTGACCGAGAGCAGCCACTCGAACATGTACTCGTCGCCCTCGTTGCGGCGGATGTGCACCGCGGTGGGGTGGACGAGGTACGGCCAGAGGATGACGAAGGCGGCCACGACGTAGACGAGCGCCGCGGCGAGCGTGCCGGGCGACGGCAGGGCTGCGCGCCCGACGCGCCGCGGCGAGGACCGGAGGTCCGGCCGCACGACAGGTATCTCAGTGGTCGCCATAAGTCCCCCGACAGTCGTACTTTTCCGCGCTCTTCGAACTCGGCCGGCGCCCGTAGCGCGTGTATTCAACCACAAGCAGGTCGGTCTGCTTCGGGATTACCGGACGTATGGGGATGAAGCACGCGGACGCTCCGTGCACCGGATGGGCAATTGTGCTACGAATCCTCGGAGCGAGCGCGGCAGGCGAAGGGGCGTGGGTCGGCAATGGTGACGAGCGGGGACATCGAGGCACGTCGGCGAGCCTTGCGACGGGGCGTCCTCACCGTCGTCGCTGTGGGTGTAGCCGTGTGCAACGTCCTCGGCGTCGCTGAAGCGGCGCAGGCCGCGGACATCGCGGCCGCGAGTCCGGCGACGCGTGCGCAGCAGTGGTACCTCAACCGTTTCGACATGAACACGGCGTGGAAGACCACCCGCGGCGGCGGGGTCACGGTGGCGATCGTCGGGTCGGGCGTCGATGTGGGTCAAGCCGACATCTCCGGCGCTTCGCAGCCGCAGATCGACTTCTCCACCGGCACCCCGAAGCCCGCGCAGGGCGATGTGTCGTCCAGCAACGACGGAACCGCCGCCGCGATCCTCGTCGCCGGCTCCGGGCTGGATTCGAGCGGCATCCAGGGCATCGCGCCGAAGGCCAAGGTGCTGCCGCTGCGTTATTACGCCAACGACAAGGCCACAGCCACACCCACGCCCGCCTACGCCGCGCTGGCCATCCGCTACGCGGCCGACCACGGCGCGCGCGTGATCCTCATGCCGTCGCCCGCGCCGTATGACACCGCGTCACTCTCCGACGCGGTCCAGTACGCGCTCGGCAAGAACGCGGTCGTGGTCACCTCGGCGTCGAACAACGGCCGCACCTCGAACCAGATGACCGCCCCGTGCACGATTCGCGGCACCATCTGCGTGTCGGGCACGACGCGGGACGGCACGGTGTGGCCGGACTCGTCGACCGGTCCGGCGATCACGCTCGGTGCCCCCGCCCAGGACTTGCCGGTCTGGTCGCAGGACAAGTACGGCATCCACTCCAGCACGCACTACTCCGCCGCGCTGGTGGCCGGCGAGGCCGCGCTGGTGTTCAGCGCCCACCCGACGTGGACCGCCGGCCAGGTGATCAGTGTGATGATCGACACGGCGACCGGTGGAAACGCCGCGCACACCACCGTCAACGACAAGGTGGGCTACGGCGTGATGAACCCGGTCGGCGCGCTCGCGGCCCCGCAGCCGACGTCGACCGCCAACCCGCTCGTGCCCGCCGCCACCCCGACCGCCGGAGCACCCACCGCGGCGCCCTCGCCCCGAACGTCTGCCGGCACCGGCGGTCAGGCGGCGTCTTCGCCCGCCTCGTCCGGCTCGTCGCTGCCGTGGCTGCTGATCGGCGTCGGGGCGGCGGTGGTCATCCTCGGCGGGGCACTGGTCGTCATGCTGCTGATGCGTTCGCGCAGCGGCGGTGGACGCAACTACTTGTCCGACCCGGGCTACCAAGCCGGGCAGTACTACCACGACGGCGGCGGGTACGGCTCGGGCACCGGGTGGTCCCAGGCCGAGCCCGGGAACCCGCCCGACAATTTCTCGCGGCCGCTGCCTGGGCCGCAGCAGCCGGGATACACCCCGGGATACACCAGCGTCCCGGACTCGTGGTTGCAGCCGCCGCCGGACGCCGCCGACCAGGAAGCAACTCCGCAACAGCCTGACGACGACGAGGGCTGAGCGCCGACGTCCAGCCGACGTCAATACCGACGCTGCTCTGCTACTGCGCGGCTGCCACCGAGAGCACCGCTTTCGGATGGCCGTGGTCGATCAGGTATCTGAACTCTGCTGCGCCGGCTGGATGGTCCGACAGCAGGTGGTCGTTGTCCGCGGTGCCGTAGTCGAAGTAGACCAGCGCCTTGACGGTGTCGGGATAGGCCTTCGCCCAGTCGAACACGAGGTCGAACGCCCAACCGTCATCCGGGTCGGGCAGCGTGGCGGCCCACTCCGCGAGCATCAGCGGCTTGCCGTGCGCGTGCGCGAGCTGCGCCACCGCGTTCAGGCCGTCCGGTTCGGTGAGTATCGACGTGCCGGAAGACACCCGCGGGTAGCCGTCCACGGCGAACCAGCTCACGTACTGATCGCCGGGGTACCACGCGCTCTCGGCGTACTGCCAGTACCGGGCGGCGTTCGGCGACCACACGAAGGCGACGTTGTGCACGCCCTCGTGCCGGAAGATGTCCACCACGTGCTGCCAGGAGGCCACGTACTGCGCGGGAGTCACCGCCGGCAGGCTCCACAGCTGCATCCAGTTGCCGTTCATCTCCCAGTCGGGGCGCAGGAAGACCGGACCGCCGTACGTGCGGGCCTCATCAGCCTGCTTCCGCAGGTAGCCGTCCAGCCGGCCCGAGGTGACCTTGCCGGCGGTGAAGTCGATCTTCCACGACACCATCGGGGCCGTCCCCTGCCGCGGGTCGAAGTCGTCGAGGAAGGATGCGAAGTCGCCGCCGACGGGGACGTAGCCGCCGCGGATGGCCGGTTTGCCGATACCCGCCTCGGCGTCGAAGGCGCCGATGGTGTCCGGATCCCCGTCGAGGCCGATGTACGCGCTGCCGTTCGCCGGGACCTGCGGCGGTCCGGACCCGGGCCCTGTGCCCGTCGCGTTGTCGCTCGACAGCGCAGAGTGCGAACTCGCGACGGCGGAGGCGGCGGCGTCCGGCGAACTGCCGCCCAGCGCCACGGCCAGGAGCACACAGACCGTCACGATCAGCGCGGCGGCGGCCACCGCGGTCGCGGCGAGTCGGTGCGGGATCATCGCGATCATCCTTCAAGGCGGGCGTGGTGCGGTCAACTTCGACCGAGTTCCCCAGGCGGCGAGCCAACGCACCGCGACGGATTATAAGCGTGCTGAAAGGTCTTGTGGCGCGACGGCGCACCTCATCGAGGGTCCTTTGCCAAGCCGTTGCCCCGAGGTACTCGTTGTGACGGAGGTCGGCTATCGTTACTCTGCCTAACTTCGGTTTGCCCGCTCATCGTGCGGCCGCCGGGGCTAGCCTTCCATCAGTCGCAGGGGCGGCGACGACTGCGATGGGCGGTAGGGTGCCGTGTTCTCGGCCATCCCGCTTCAGAGCACGCGCGACGGTGTGAAGTAGTTCGGCAGTCCGTGAGGGGGGGGCACGTCGCGTTGAAGTTCGGCAGCGAAAGCGCCGAAACCGTCCGGATACCGAAGATCCGGGGCTACGGTTTCACTGGGCCTGGCGGAGACATGCGCCTGCGCCCTACCGGGCCGGGCCCGGGATCCGACTGGATCGTCTCCGAACGGGACGACGCCGACGACGCACGCTCCGCATCGGCACCCCCGGAGCGTGAACCGGAAGCCGCCCCTGAACCGCGACCGCGCGTGTGGCTGGTGGCGGCCTCGTATCTGCCGCTGCTGCTCGTGCTCGGCGGCGCGGGCTTTCTGATATCCAGGCTGGTCTGGTCGAACACCGCGTTCCTCGACGAGTCCACGTACCTCTACTCCGGCCACCAGGAACTCGCGCACCTGATCCACGGGGTGAAGATCCCCGAATACGAGAGCTTCTTCTCTGGCGCGCCGGTGCTGTACCCGGTGCTCGTGGCGGTGGCCGACCACTTCGGCGGGCTGGCCGGAGCCCGAATGCTGAGCATGGCGTTCATCCTGCTCGCGATCGTCGCGCTGTACCTGACGGCGCGTCGGATGTACGGCGCCAGAGCGGCGTTCTTCGCGGCCGGGATGTTCGCGCTGCTCGGCCCGACGATCTTCCTCGGCTCGTACGCAACCTACGACCCGATGGCGCTGTGCCTGATGGCGTGGGCCGCCAGATACGCGGTCAGCTTCGCGTACGCGGACAAGCGCAACGCGCTGCTGCTCGGCACCCTGCTGATGGCTCTGGCCGACTGCACCAAGTACGCGTGCCTGCTGTGGAACCCCGTCATCATCGCGTTGTCCGCGTTGGCCGGACCCGGCTTCGCCGCCTGGCGGATGCCGCGGCGCTGGAACGCGCAGCGTTTCACGGTGCTGTGGGCGACCATCATGGTCCTGCTCATCCTGGCCGGCCGGCATCTCTACTTCGACGGCTTCGTGAAGACCACGCTGCTGCGCGCCGGCGCCCACGACTCGGCGAAGTACGTGGCCGTCAGCGCGCTCGGCTGGATCGGGTCGGTGCTGGCGATCGCGCTCGTCGGCGTCCTCGCGACCCTCGTCTCCTACCGGCGCAGCAACACCGAGGGCATGGGGGTGCTCGTCGCGCTGGTGCTCTTCGGCGGCGGCCTGCTGGCCCCGCTCAACCAGATCCGCATCCACACCTGGCTGTCGCTCCAGAAGCACGTCGACTTCGGCATCTGGTTCTCCTGCATCATCGCGGGCGCGCTGTTGGCCAAGCTGTGCGAGGCGGCCGGACCGGTGGTGCTGCGGGCCGCGGCCACAGTCACGGTCGGTGCTGCGGCCCTGGCGCCGATCGGATACGTCGGCGTCCACCAGGCCGAGCACATGTTCAGCGCGTGGCCCGATTCCACCCCGCTGATCAGCACGCTGCGGCCGTACATCAAGCCGGGGGGCGAGCAGTACCTCGTCGAGGACTACGACGTCGCCGCGTATTATCTGCGCAAGCAGTCCACCTGGCCGCAGTGGCACGACCTCGAAGTGGGGGCGTACACCGACCGGACGACCGGAACGAAGCTCAGCGGTGTGCCCGCCTTCCAGGCCGCGATCCGCGCGCACAAGTACTCGGTGATAGTGCTCGACTTCGCCGAGACGCCGACGACGGACGCCGCGGTCCGCTCGGTGATCACCCAGTCCGGTTACCGGCTGATCGCACGAATCCCGACCCGCAACAGCATGAGCCAAGGCAACTACTACGTATGGGTAGCGCCCGAGTCATGACCGCTACCCGGACGGGCGACTGATGCTCGCGTTCCTGCTGGAACTGGAGGCGTGGTGGAAGGGGGGCCGCTTCTTCCCGTTCGCGGCCTTCATGCTCTTCATCTGGATCCTGTGGCTGGTGCGCATCCAGCTGGTGCGCTACTACCGCCCCTGGCGCAAGTCCTGGCACGGCACCACCTCGGTGATCATCCCGGTGGTGGACGAGCCGCTCGACCTGTTCCGCGCCGTGCTCGAACGCATCGCGAAGCAGGGGCCGACCGAGATCATCGTGGTGATCAACGGCCCGCGCAACCCGCCGCTTGAGCAGGTCTGCGAACAGGTCGGCGTCGCCTGGTTCTGGACAAGGGTGCCGGGCAAGCGCAACGCGGTGCGCATCGGCGTCGAGGCGTCCAGCGGCGAGATCACGGTGCTGGTCGACTCGGACACCGTGTGGACCGACGCGACGCTCGGCGAGCTGGTCAAGCCGTTCCGCGACCCCAAGGTCGGCGGGGTGACCACCCGTCAGCGCATCTTCGACCCGGAACGCTCGCTGCTCACCCGCTGGGCCGACTGGCTGGAGAACGTGCGCGCCGAGTACTCGATGCCCGCGATGAGCGTGCTCGGCACGGTCGGCTGCCTGCCCGGCCGCACCATAGCCTTCCGCCGCAGCATCCTGGCCGAGTGCATGGACCGGTTCATGAGCGAGAAGTTCCTCGGCGTCTTCATCGAGGTGAGCGACGACCGGACGCTGACGAACTACACGCTGAAGGCCGGGTACAAGTGCGTGTACCAGTCCTCTTCGCTCGTCTACACCGACGCGCCGCTCAAGCTGCGCAAGCTGATCAAACAGCAGGCACGCTGGGCGCGTGGCTCGCAGTACAACACGCTGCGGATGCTGCCCTGGATGCTGCGGCGGGCCCGGTTCCTCGCGCTGTTCTACCTGACGGACATCGTGGTGCCCTTCGTGCTCATCGGCACGTTCGTCTCGTGGATCTACGCGTTCGCGCTGCGCTTGCACCGGCCGAGCATCTACTACGAAGTGGCGCTGCCCGCGAACCGGATCGAGTCGGTGACCACCCTGCTGCTGCTGACCGTGGTGATGTCGCTGATCTCGATCTCCATCCGGTTCGGCAGGCACTTCGCGTACCGGCCGCGCGACATCCTCTACCTGCCGTTGTTCATGGCCATCAACACGTTCCTGCTGCTGCCGGTGCGGCTCTACGGCTTCTTCGGCATGGCCCGCAACGCGAGTTGGGGCACCCGCTCGGACAGCTACCAGGGCCAGCGCAGCCGCAATCCGAAGGCGGTGATCCCGTACCTGCTCGGGATCCTGATGATGTACGGGGCGGTGAGGATGAGTGTCTAGCCGGGCGGCTCCCAAGCGCCATCGCCAGAGCCGGGGCAGGCTCCAGGTCTGGATGACGGTCAACGTGCTCGTCCTGGCCGCGCTGCTGTTCGGCCTCGGCAAGATGGCGGCCACCAGTTCCGCGCGCACCCGGGCGAAGAACGCCGCCGCGGAACTGGCCGTGCCCGCCTCGCCGGGCGCCGGCGCCTCTGCGTCCGCCAAGCCCAAGCCGAGCGCCGGCACGACGCCGGCGATCCCCACCGCGCAGCAGGTCATGGCGCTGCCGGGCAAGTACTACGGCCTCAGCGCGCCCGGCGTGCCCTGGTCGCAGTCCACCGTCGACAAGTACACGCTGCTCGCCGGCGGCGTCGCCCCGAACATGGCGGAGTACTTCCTCAACTGGCAGCAGGACTTCGATCCGGCCACCGCGATGGACGCCTACAGCCGCGCCGAGCTGCCGCTGCTGTCCTGGGAGCCGTGGGCCGGCGGCAACGCCGACCTGGCGAAGGCCACCGGCCAGCCGCAGTACTCGCTCGGGACCATCGTTGACGGAGCGCACGACGCGTACATCACCAAGTTCGCCGAGGCGGTGCGCGACAACAGGTGGCCGATCGCCATCCGCTTCGCGCACGAGATGAACGGCAACTGGTATTCGTGGTCGGAGCGGGTCAACCACAACTCCCAGGGCCAGTTCGTCGAGGCCTGGCGGCACGTGCACGACATCTTCGCCAGGGTCGGCGCCGCCAACGTGATCTGGGTGTGGAGCCCGAACGTGATCCGGCACTTCGAGGACATCTCGCTCGCCGAGCTGTACCCCGGGGACGCGTACGTGGACTGGGTCGGCGTCACCGCCTACGAGGTGACCGAGCAGACCACCGCGCAACTGCTCGACCCGACGATGAACGAGATCCGCCAGTTCACCCGCAAGCCGATGCTCATCACCGAGACCGGCGGGCAGCCGAACAGGTACAAGGCGTCGTGGACCGCCGAAATGCTGTCCTGGCTGCCGAAACAGCCGGACGTCGTCGGCTTCGTATGGTTCGAGTACGACGGCGTCACCGGCGGACGGACCGACTGGACCTTCGAGGGCGATCCGCAGACATTACAGTCGTTCAAATCGGGAATCTCGCGCTACCCGATGGTCCGCGTTCCCATTCCCGGCGCCAGCTGACACGTCCCGTAGGAGCTCCTCGACCTTGGCCGGCTAGGGTCGAAGAGGGCGATTTGGCCGTGGGCCAGCCGCTCCGGCATACTGTTCAGGTTGCTCGGCGAGGGTGTGCCTTTCGCCGGGTGCCCGGAGTGAATGCCAGCCACTCGCGAAGTCTCGCCAGCAGGGCGCTAGCTGCGCGGTGGACCTCCAGGCCGCGATCATCAGCGATGGTGAACCGGTAGGGCGTTGCCCTGCTGTCGGACTTCTTGTGCGGCAGCAGCGCGACACGCCCGACCGCGTGGGTCGGAGAAAACCGGACAGATGGCTCCGAACAGTTGAACACGGACACGGCCGGGTACGGTCCGCCCACGCGAGTGGGCACCGCAGCGGTTCACGAGTAGAAGGAATTCGAAGCAGCCATGGCGGGACAGAAGATCCGCATCAGGCTCAAGGCCTACGACCACGAGGTCATCGACTCCTCGGCGCGCAAGATCGTCGAGACGGTGAGCCGGACCGGTGCGCAGGTCGCGGGCCCGGTGCCGCTGCCGACCGAGAAGAACGTGTACTGCGTCATCCGCTCGCCGCACAAGTACAAGGACTCGCGCGAGCACTTCGAGATGCGCACCCACAAGCGGCTCATCGACATCCTCGACCCCACGCCCAAGACCGTCGACTCGCTGATGCGGCTCGACCTGCCGGCCGGCGTCGACATCGAGATCAAGCTCTGAGGACGTTAAGGATCATGGGCAAGCAGATCAAGGGCGTCCTGGGCGAGAAGCTCGGCATGACCCAGGTCTGGGACGCGGACAACCGGGTCGTCCCGGTGACCGTGGTCAAGGCCGGGCCGTGCGTCGTGACCCAGGTGCGCAACCCCGAGAACGACGGATACAGCGCGGTACAGATCGCCTTCGGCGAGATCGACCCGCGCAAGGTCAACAAGCCGCGCAAGGGCCACTTCGACAAGGCGGGCGTCACGCCGCGCCGTCACCTGGTGGAGCTGCGCACCGACGACGCCGCCGAGTACAGCCTCGGCCAGGAGATCACCGCTGAGGCCTTCGAGGCCGGCGCACGCATCGACGTGGTCGGCACCTCCAAGGGCAAGGGCACCGCGGGTGTCATGAAGCGGCACAACTTCAAGGGCCTGGGTTCCTCGCACGGCACCCAGCGCAAGCACCGCTCCCCGGGTTCGATCGGCGCCTGCGCCACCCCGGGCCGCGTTTTCAAGGGCGTGCGGATGGCCGGCCGGATGGGCAACGCGCGGGTGACCGTGCAGAACCTGACCGTGCACGCCGTCGACGCCGAGAAGGGCCTGCTGCTGATCAAGGGTGCCGTCCCCGGCCCCACCGGTGGCGTCGTGCTCGTCAAGACGGCTGCTAAGGGCTGAGTGAGATGACCACTACTCTGACTGTCGAACTCCCCGCGGAGATCTTCGACGCCCCGGTGAACGTGCCGCTGATCCACCAGGTCGTGGTGGCGCAGCTGGCCGCGGCCCGCCAGGGAACGCACAAGACCAAGACCCGTGGCGAGGTCTCCGGCGGCGGCAGGAAGCCGTACCGGCAGAAGGGCACCGGCCGGGCCCGCCAGGGCTCGACCCGCGCGCCGCAGTTCACCGGCGGCGGTGTGGTGCACGGCCCGGTGCCGCGCGACTACTCGCAGCGCACCCCGAAGAAGATGAAGGCCGCCGCGCTGCGCGGCGCCCTCTCCGACCGGGCCCGCAACGGCCGGCTGCACGTCGTCGACGCGTTCGACGTCGCCGAGAAGCCGCACACCAAGACCGTGCTCGCCGCGATCAAGGCGCTGACCGAGCGCCGGCACGTGCTCGTGGTGCTCGGCCGCGACGAGCTCAACGCGTGGAAGTCGCTGCGCAACCTGCCCGAGGTGCACCTGCTGTACGCCGACCAGCTCAACACGTACGACGTGATGGTCAGCGACGACGTGGTGTTCACCAAGGCCGCGTATGACGCCTTCGTCGCCGGGCCGGCCAAGAAAGCCGACGCCACTGATGAAGGAGACGAGGCCTGATGCCCGAGTTCGACCGCTACAACGCGGCGCGCGACCTGCTGGTCCGGCCGGTGGTCTCGGAGAAGAGCTACTCGCTGCTGGACGAGAACAAGTACACGTTCATCGTGCACAAGGACGCCAACAAGACGCAGATCCGCCAAGCGGTCGAGCTGCTCTTCGACGTCGAGGTCACGGGCGTGAACACGATCAACCGCAAGGGCAAGCGCAAGCGCACCCGTGCCGGTTGGGGCAAGCGCCCCGACACCCGTCGCGCCATCGTCTCGGTCGATCCGAACCCGAGGGACGCGAGCAAGAAGAGCCGGATCGACATCTTCGGAGGCCCGGTCTCCTGAGACCGGCGACCGAAGACACGCAGAGGAATCTGAGAAGCCATGGGCATCCGCAAGTACAAGCCGACGACCCCGGGTCGCCGCGGCGCCAGCGTTGCCGACTTCGCCGAGATCACCCGCGACTTCCCCGAGAAGTCGCTGGTGCGCCCGCTGCACTCGAAGGGCGGCCGTAACGCGCAGGGGCGCGTGACGACCCGTCACCAGGGTGGCGGCCACAAGCGCGCTTACCGCGTCATCGACTTCCGTCGGGACGACAAGGACGGCGTGCCGGCGAAGGTCGCGCACATCGAGTACGACCCGAACCGCACCGCGCGCATCGCGCTGCTGCACTTCGTCGACGGCACGAAGCGCTACATCATCGCGCCGGCCCGGCTCAAGCAGGGTGACCGGATCGAGTCCGGCCCCGAGGCCGACATCAAGCCGGGCAACAACCTGCCGCTGCGCAACATCCCGACCGGCACCATCATCCACGCCATCGAGCTGCGGCCCGGCGGCGGCGCGAAGATCGCCCGCTCGGCCGGCGCCAGCGTGCAGCTGGTGGCCAAGGACGGGCCGTACGCGCAGCTGCGCATGCCCTCCGGCGAGATCCGCAACGTCGACGCGCGTTGCCGCGCCACCGTCGGCGAGGTCGGCAACGCCGAGCAGAGCAACATCAACTGGGGCAAGGCCGGCCGCATGCGGTGGAAGGGCAAGCGCCCGACCGTCCGCGGTGTGGCGATGAACCCGATCGACCACCCGCACGGCGGTGGCGAGGGCAAGACCTCCGGCGGACGCCACCCGGTGTCCCCGTGGGGCCAGAAGGAAGGCCGCACCCGTCAGCCGGGCAAGGCCAGCGACAAACTCATCGTCCGCCGCCGCAAGGCGAACAAGAAGCGCTAGGAGGAGGTCTAGATGCCGCGCAGTCTCAAAAAGGGTCCCTTCGTCGACGACCATCTGCAGAAGAAGGTCGACGTACAGAACGACAAGGGCACCAAGAACGTCATCAAGACGTGGTCCCGGCGCTCCATGATCGTCCCGGACATGCTGGGCCACACCATCGCCGTGCACGACGGCCGCAAGCACGTCCCGGTGTTCGTCACCGAGGCGATGGTCGGCCACAAGCTCGGCGAGTTCGCCCCGACCCGCACGTTCAAGGGGCACGTGAAGGAAGACCGGAGGTCGCGCCGTGGCTGAGAACAAGGCCAAGGACCTGCCGGAGAACCAGGCGCTGGCACAGGCCAAGCACATCCCGATGACCCCGATGAAGGTGCGTCGCGTGGTCAACGAGGTGCGTGGGCTGCCGGTGGACAAGGCGTTGAGCTACCTGAAGTTCGCGCCGTGGGCCGCCGCCGAGCCGGTGTACAAGTGCGTCGCGTCGGCTGCCGCCAACGCGCGCCACAACAAGGGCCTGTTCGGCGATCTGTTCATCACCGCGGCCTACGTGGACGAGGGGCCGACGCTCAAGCGGTTCCAGCCGCGCGCGCAGGGCCGCGCGTACCGCATCCGCAAGCGCAGCAGCCACATCACGGTCGTGGTCGAGGAGTTCGTACCGGAGCGGGTCGAAGCCGGCAACGCCAAGAAGGGCAGGACCCGGTAATGGGCCAGAAAGTCAACCCGCACGGGTTCCGCCTGGGCATCACCACCGACTTCAAGTCGCGCTGGTACGCCGACAAGCTGTACAAGGCGTACGTCAAGGAAGACGTCGCCATCCGCAAGCTGATGACCACCGGCATGGAGCGCGCCGGCATCTCGAAGGTGGAGATCGAGCGCACCCGTGACCGCGTGCGCGTCGACATCCACACCGCGCGTCCGGGCATCGTCATCGGTCGCCGCGGCGCGGAGGCCGAGCGGATCCGCGGCGAGCTGGAGAAGCTGACCGGCAAGCAGGTGCAGCTGAACATCCTCGAAGTGAAGAACCCGGAGATCGACGCGCAGCTGGTCGCTCAGGGCGTGGCCGAGCAGCTCTCCAGCCGCGTGGCGTTCCGCCGTGCGATGCGCAAGGCGATCCAGTCGACCATGAAGGCCGGCGCCAAGGGCATCAAGGTGCAGGTCTCCGGCCGCCTCGGCGGCGCGGAGATGAGCCGGTCCGAGCAGTACCGCGAGGGCCGCGTTCCGCTGCACACGCTGCGCGCGAACATCGACTACGGCTTCTACGAGGCGCGCACCACCTTCGGCCGCATCGGCGTGAAGGTGTGGATCTACAAGGGCGACGTCGCGAACCTGCGCGCGGCCCGTGAGGCCGAGGCGGCGGCGCAGCGCCAGGGTCCGCGCACCGGCGGCGGCCGTGATGAGCGTCGCGGC